>JALVSJ010000082.1 GCA_027024445.1 Desulfobacterales bacterium | reverse complement strand
TGCAAGGAAGCTTCGTCAGAAGGCACGATTCATCTCCTGGATCTTACCAAGCCAAGACTCCAGCACTGTGATCATCCTTTCTTTGCGGACCACTAAACTTTCTTCATAAGGAGGCTGTTCAGGGGTTTGTTCTTCATAGGCCGGGCCCTGAACCATGGCCTCTAACTCTTCGAGACGCTTGGCAGCTTCAAGATCATCGGGATGGCGGGCCAGTACATTCCTATAAATTTCTATTGCTTCTTTGATCTGACCTTGATTGAAATAGATCTCTGCAAGGGTAGGGGTGGCAAGATCCTTCAAACTCGGTGTTTCCTGCGGGGCCTCCTCTGGCCCAGCCTCTACGAATTCAGGAGCCTCAGGGATTTCGCGCATCTTATCGGCCTCAGGAGTCTCGCCAGCCTTCTGGAGTTCACGCAGCAATTCCACCGTGTCTTCATCTTCTGGAAAGTGAGATAGATACTTTTTGAGGCAGACTATGGCCTGATCATTGCGGTTTCTACTCGCATAGAGTTTGCCGAGTTGCTTAAATAAGACAGAAAAATCATCCACACATGAGCAAGCTCGTTGTAACATGTCCTCGGCCTGTCCAAAAAAACCGATCTTCCCATAGGCTTGTGCCAATATTTTCATTAATTCCACGTCGTTTGGATTGCGGTGTAAGGCCTCAGTCCCGTACCGTATTACCTGGTTGTAGCGTCCGTCGTCCATGAAACTAATAAGGATCGTACGAACTGTAATGGGCGAGGGCTCGGTAATTAAGATCTGTTCCAGCAGGTCATTGGTTGTCGCCATTTTTACTCTCCTGCATGATTTTATCGGTTTGCTCTGCCTGTTTCCGGAGGTAGGTCCGTGAATCTGTATATGACTTCATTTTTCTTTATTAGTCCCAGTTCCTGCCTAGCAACTTTCTCAACATACTCAGGGTCTTTTCTTAATCTTCGGATTTCATCCATAAGTTCTTTATTTTCTTTTTTCAGGGCCCTTATTCTGTCAATGTATCTTTGTCTTTCCAGATCCATTCTATATACCTTGAGAATTCCTCTTTTGCTCAGCGAAAGCCATGCAACAAGAGGGATCAACAGACACAGGAATACTACAATGCCTTTTAAGAAAGACGCCTTATTATTTCTCTTTCTCACGGTCCTCCCACCCTCTTATTGAGATTTCCATCTCGCTGCAATTATGATAGATCTTACTCCAGCGGATTTGGCAGCATCCATAACATCCACCACACGACCATGTCTGGCATCTTGATCGGCCTGCAAAATCAGGTGAACGATGCCGTTCCTTTCAACAAGAGTCACTATTTTCTTCTTCAACTCTGACAGGGTGAGTTTCTTGCCCTTGTAATAGATCTTCCCCGTCCTGTCTATCAGGACAGTAACTTTCATCTCTTCAGTGTTATATACTTTTTGGGCTACTTTGGGAAGCCGGATGCGTACGCCAGATGCGATTTCAAAATGAGAGGTGAGCATAAAAAAGATCAGCAACAGGAACACTATGTCAACTAAGGGAGCTATTCCCAAACGCGGTTCCTCTTCTTCTGCCTTGCTGAATTTCATTGCGCTGATCCCTTGGCAAAGAAAGTAGATTCAGGACCTTCCCCTGTCACATGATCCGTTTGCTCTCGCTGAATTTTTCCATCAACTCGACGAGTCTTATGGAATTTTCCTCCATTTCAAATATCAATGAGGCAGCCTTATCCTTTATAAACCGGTAGCATACCAGAGTAGGAATTGCCACGCAAAGTCCGGCCGCAGTGGTAATGAGTGCCTCAGCAATACCCCCGGCCAGAGGTGCGGGGTTCCCTATTCCCTGCACGGATATGGCATTGAAGGTCTTTATCATTCCTGATACTGTGCCCAGTAGGCCCAACAAAGGGGTGAGATTTGCAATAGTATTCAGAATCCCCACGTTTTTCTCAAGAACTGTCGCCTCCCGCGAACCTCTTTCCTCAATGGCCTCCTTTACCAACCACATCCCCTTTCCTGTATTACGTAATCCTGCCAGGAAGATCTTTGCAATGGATGACATATCACTCTGGCACAAAAACACCGCCTCAGATAGTTTTTGTTTTTTGATCAAGTCTTCCACTTTTCTGATAAAATCCTCTGGAATAATATTCTTGCGTCTCAACACCCAAAGCCTTTCCAAAAACACCGCAAGGGCCACAATAGAACAGAATATAATAGGGTACATGAAGATGCCACCCTTGACTATCAAATCTATCATAACCTCTCCGCCCTCTTAAGTGGTTGTGGCTACCACCTAAATACGTTAACCTGGAATGGTTTAACTTAGGCCTTATGCCCTACCTCATACGCTGTACATATCTATAGACAACGGCTAATACATAGCATATCTTAATATAAATAAGAAATTTTTTGTTTTCAAATAGGATATGAGTCAACAAACGGAGGCATTCCCTTATGGGAGCAAGAAACACTGGCAAGGCGATATCTCTTAGCGAATACAAAAAGAATAGGGCTCTCAAAGCGCGAAGGGCCAACTCCCTTGATCTGTCAAAAATGGCCAATATGACGGGCAGTCAGATCCTGAAGGAAATAGTTGGAATGAGGAACGCAAAGGAACTTGTCCGGGAGCTAACTCCTCAGGATTATTATTGGCTTATAAAAAAGATAGGCGAGGACGATTGCTTGCCGATTCTGGAGATGGGAAAGCCGGAGCAATGGCACCATGTCATGGATCTGGAAATTTGGCAAAGGGACCGGATCGATCTTCCCCAGGCAACTTTATGGATCAAAAGGCTGGAACTCGCAAATGTCAATGAATTGGCCAAGTGGCTCTATACAGAAGGGGAGCATTTTGCCCATTACTACTTTTTTCACATGCTCGAGGTGAGGATTATAGAGCATGATGATCCTGTTAATCTGCCGGAGGGTTTTTTTACTCTTGACGGTGTATTCTACGTGAGGAGCAAGGAGCCCGGGATGGAAGAAACTATCCACAGGATCTTGGAGTCACTGGCTTCACTTGACCTTCAGCGATATCATGCTCTCCTTGTAAGCCTCTCTGCTGTCTTGCCTGCAGAGCTTGAAGAAGAGATGTTCCGACTCAGGAATGGCAGAATAGCAGAGTATGGCTTTCTTCCATTTGATGAGGCAATGGCAGTTTACTCGGCCCTGCCGGTAAAGGCGCTGGAAGGGCTGGACGAAGAGAGCGCCACAAGGATTGTGACAATAGACGATGAGGAGGTGAGAGAACTGATTCCTGTGGCACCTTTTTCACATGCCCAGGATACCTCAATGCTGGCGATAGTGGCGGCTGAGAGTCGAGATCAAGAATTTGTGGAGAGGCTCCGGTTGGAGTTTGCGGGTTTGTGTAATCAGATACTGTCGGCGGAGGGGCTGCGGATAGAAAGTTTTGATGTACTTGTAAACACTTGCCGGAGGGCGGCAGGATACGTAAACGTGGCACTGGAGAAGCTCTCGGGGGCAGATATCAAGGCAGCCGAGGGCATTGTGAGAAAAAACCCCCTTGTTAATCTCTTCAGAGTAGGATTCGGGATGGCCCTAAGGGTGAAGTGGGCCGCGGAGAGATGGGTGAAAGAGAGCTGGTTCTCTGATCTGGGTCTGCCATTTAGTTTTTGGGGAGAGAAATGGGGAGGGGTATTGTTGGGTCTAGTGCAAAAAAAACCTCTTTATTATACAGGTGGCAAGGAGTCAGATATGTATAGGGACTTTGAAAGCCCTAAGGAAGTGGAAGAGGCTCAAACCGTGGTCCTGCGCTGTAAAGTCCTGGACGTAATATTGGGGCATTTGGCCAAGTCACTAAATCTAGGTAGGATCGAAAATAAGGAAGAGCTAACCTTTGACCAAATGTTGTTTACCTTTTGGGCTCACGATGTTCTGGACCAGGGCAGGAGCTTTGAAGCTCTTGATATTACAGAGGCCCGTGCTCTGTTTAAAGAACTCAGATCAAGTGATGTGCGGATGCCTTACAGGATGAAAGGATACAAAGAAAGATTTGTTAACTTGTTTTTCCAGAAAGATCTTCCCCTTTCAAAGGAAGAACGCGAACTGCTCGTGGAAACCCTTTCCCTTTTGTGGGATGAGTTTCGAGAAGAGTACCAGTGGATCAAGACAGAAGATTTGGATCCACGGTTCTCAAAATTTGTGCGAATTAAGCCCTCTCTCTAATTTGCTCTTCGGTGAAACAAGCGGTGCAATTCTTGCCCCATAGGGAAAACGTTCTATTGTCTTTGTAAACCTGAAGATTGACGTATCCATCATTCATCAATTTCTTGAGTGCAGACACAGGTAGAGAAAAACCATCAATATTCACTTCTTGGCCGTTTTCTTTACCTGAAATGAGCTCCTCAATCTTGAACGGCATTGTTTTCCCTCCTCTCCTCCAGGCTTTGGATTGTTGCGTTCTCAGCTACAGGGTCAAGTACTACATCTCACACTTACGATTATTTCATGTGTTCCATGATTACAACTGCCTGTACAACGCTGCTTGCAGCGTGATCATGTTCGTATCTCCTGCAACATGAATACGACATAGGATATGGCAAAACATATAAGAGTAATTGCTATCAATGCGGTCACATGGGGATAGACTACTATCAAGCTTTGTGTGAAAGGAAGAGGGTTTCGGAATCTAGATGCTGAGAGTTGTTCCATCGGTCCCATCAAGATAAGGGATTGCGTTGTCTTTCGCATCGGATTGATTATGATAGTGGAAGCATCCGAGTAAAGCACCATAGGAGAAAACAGCGATATTCTCTCTTTGATTCTGGCATTTTTTATCAAAATTTCTGGACTTGTCCCTTCTTTGGCATTGAGTGGAGCTACTGCATTGGCCACAACGCTGGCTCCTAAGGTGACGAAAAATGAGAGAAAGATCCACAACGCTATGGAGGCCAGCGCAGAAGTGGCAATGCTCTTAAACAATATGGAAAATAGAATGGAGAGGGCAAGCCAAAAAGAAATGTAAAAAACACTGATGATGAGGTAAATAAAAAGACGCCATATCTCTTCAACCCCTGGTACAACCCCCACTAACGTCAGGCCGAAGCCTGAGATTACCAACACGATAGAAAATACCATTATGGATATGGTTACCACGCCCGCAAGAAACTTCCCGTTAATGACTGCATCACGGTAAATGGGCTGAGATGTTATCTTGATCAGCGTGCCCTGGGTTCGTTCTTTATTTATTGCGTCAAATCCCAACACTATACCAATTAGTGGACCGAAGAAGGCGACAAATTGCACCATGGAGAACAGAGCACCTGGTGTGTTGAACAGCATCAGAAAAACGAATTGGGGCTTGGCAACCCCCTCTAAGCTTTCTCTGAGATGCATTGCAGCCACATAGCTGGTAATAAAGCTCACCATGGCGATTAGGGCGAACAGAATAACGAATCTATAGCTGCTGAAATGGTCAGCCAGTTCTTTTCTGAATACAGCGTATAGGCCTTGCATGCCTATGCCTCCCGAAAATATTTTAGGTAAATTTCTTCAAGGGAATAGGTTTTGTCACCCAGTCCAAATTTTTCTCTTGAGAGCTCATCCAACGTGCCCTGGGCAACCATCCGGCCTTCTATCATTATTCCCACCCTGTCTGACATCTTTTGGACCTGATGCAGGTGATGAGATGATAGGAGAACTGTCATGTTATGGTCTTCCTTGAGCCGCGCTATTAAGTCAATAAGATTAAGGGCAGCTTCGGGGTCTAATCCGAGAGTTGGCTCATCTAGGAACAAGACCTTCGGGTCCTTTAAGAGCACCTCTGCGATTCCAAGCCTCTGTTTCATGCCACGTGAATAGTTTGCCACCTTCTTATAAGCATCATTTTGCAATCCCACCAGCTCTAATAATTCCCAGAGCCTCTTTCTCGCGTTGGACTCTGGTATTGCGTTGAGGGCGGCAATATACTCCATGCTTTGAATTGCATCTAGTTCAGGGTAAAAACCGACATTCTCAGGCATATAACCTATGAGCCGTTTGACCTCCTTTGCCTTCCTTACGGGGTCGAGGCCACAAACAAGGGCCTCTCCCCCCGAGGGCCGAGTAAGCCCTAGGAGCATGAGGAGCG
This sequence comes from Desulfobacterales bacterium, assembly GCA_027024445.1. GTDB lineage: Bacteria > Desulfobacterota > DSM-4660 > Desulfatiglandales > Desulfatiglandaceae > B111-G9. The sequence goes on along the minus strand of JALVSJ010000082.1, from coordinate 880 downwards.
TTGTGGTCTTTCCCGCGCCATTGGGACCAAGGAATCCGAAAATTTCTCCTTCGCGAAGGGTAAAGCTTAAATTGTCGACAGCCGTCTGGTCGCCGTAGCGTTTTGTGAGATTGGTTGTCTTTACAACAACGTTGTTGTCTGTATCCATCTTTATCGCCTTCCCAATTTGACAAAGAGGATTACGAGTCCAAGAAGTACAAAGACGATAATGCCTATACCTATCCAGCCCCAGGCCGTTGAGGCTCGCACTGTAACCCTTAACTCCAAATTCTTACTCACCTTGCCTGCATCGATATTCAAGGTTACAGAATAATCACCGACGAGTGCTTGTTCAGAAGGCTTAACAGTAACTTCAACTTGTTTCAGTTCATCAGGTGCCAACCTTTCAACCTTTTCAGGTTTGAAGGTAACTTTCCAGTTTTCAGGTTTAAAAGAGAGAAAATGGATATTCTCTAGTGGGGCTGACCCAGTATTTTTCACGTATACTGATATATTAGCTGCTTTCCCTTTTTGTGCATTAAGAGACAGAAGGCCATCTGAGGTCCCTGCATCCATCTTATAAGTGCCCGTCAAGATGACGTGTAGTTTAGTCTGTCCCTCTGCACCAGGGGATGACACCTTAACAGTAATGGGATATTTCCCCGGTTCTGCCAATGGGAAAGGCTTCACCTCTACTGCCACGCTTTGGCTTTGGTCAGATTTCAGCCTAACGCTGGAAATGAATTTGTCCTCGTATGCTGGCTTGAAATTGACGTCCCAATTTTCAGGAGCCTTTGCCGTAAGGGTAAACACAGCATCTTTGTCAAGTTTGTTTTCGACCTCTATGGAAAACTCGAATTTGGCGCCAGTAGGACCGCGAAGAACAGGGTAAGAAGCAGTA
>JALVSJ010000081.1 GCA_027024445.1 Desulfobacterales bacterium | reverse complement strand
ATCTCCTCTATTACTTCCTTCCTCACAGGAGTGGCAGCAGCGTTATCCAGATACACTTTCCTTTCCATCGCCGTTTCCTTTCTTTTTCCTTATATATAGTTTGTAGCAGTCTTCGTCCTCTTCTATACCGATAAATTCCTGTCCGCACTTGTCACACCAGGAAGGGATATCCTCGAGGGCCCCATCATAGTCGGTAAGTACCTCGAGCACCTGTCCCTCCTTCATGCATGCCAACTTTTCGCCTGGCTCCAGGAGATGAAGAGGACACATCCTGCACACGAGATCTAACGTGTCGTCTGCTTTTATGTTTTTCACGAATTTCATTTCTTACCTCCTTGTCATACGAGGCGTTTCAATTTCCTAGCAGTTTAGTATAGAATAATGATCATCATTGCCTTTGTCAATGGATTTCAATCATTATATACTAAAAAGGTCAAGAATACCCCTTGACCTAAGTCAATTTGCACCGATTGTTTTGGAGGTAATGTGCATGTATGTCTAAAATTGGTCTCTTGATAAGGGGCAGGGAAGAGGTGGGTAGCAATAGGTATGAGGCCTTAGGTATGGGGTATAAAAATTGTCGAAAAAGTCACTTTTCGTGTCACTCCCGCGGAGGCGGGAGTCTATAAGCTTTGGAAATGACTGGATTTCCGCCTTCGCGGGAATGACGCTTTGTGGCCCTTCGGGGATCTTTCGACAATCTCATAAGGTAAAACGTTTTAGGGTAAATTGCTTCGTGAATTTGATTCTGGAAAATAGAGGCAATTAGAAGGCCTAATTTTGCAGCCGACACGAAAAAACGAGGAAAAGAATATGGGACAACCAACGGAAATTTTTCTCTATGGCAGGTTTCCTGAAACTTCAGAAGGGAGATCCAAAACCCGGAATATCAAGCTGGCTGACTCTGTGTCACTGGGAGAATTCTTGAGTCGCGCGGGCATCCCGGTGACCTCTGTTCAGCTTGTTATGGTTAACCACAAGGCAGTGGGGAAAGATGCAATGATCCGTCCGGGCGATCGTGTGAGTATCTTCGGCCAGGAATATCCCGTATTTGCCGACTGGCTATGGCAGAGAAGGGTAATGCAGAGGACCCGCGATTAGATCGGCGGAGCAATTGTGACCAGGACCCTCATGTCCGTCTTGGCCCTTATGCCGTGGGGCTCTGCGATATCCGAGATAAGCACATCGCCTTTCGTTGCAGGAAGTGTGGAACCCGAACTTAAGAACTCGCCTTCACCCTCCAAGACCGCGATACTGACCTGGCCTTCAATGTCATGGGAATGGATGGGAAGCTCTTGACCTGCCTTGAAATTAAAATTCAATATCTTGAAATAGGGTGAGTCGTGTACCAGTAACCGGCTCATGTGGAGCTCGTTAAAGTCGTTTTCTTCATATAGATTTATCTTTTTCATGAGATTACGCCTCCTACAACGCTACCCTTTTTAGTACTTGCCCCCGGGTGCTGATCACAACCTGTTCCATCGGAATTTCCTTTCCCGCTGCTTCCATTGCCTTTTTTACGATCATCGGTAGGCCAGAGCAACAGGGCACCTCCATCACCACAGCGGTGATGTTTTTGATATTAGCCGACTTGAAGATATCGGTAAACTTTTGAATATACTGAGGTATGTCGTCGAATTTCGGGCACCCCACAAGCACAACTTTTCCCTTGATAAAATCCTGGTGAAGGGTTGGGTAAGCTATGGGTACGCAATCTGCTACTATTAATAACTCTGCGTCTTTCAGAAAAGGTGCCGTTGGCGGAACCAGATGAATCTGAACAGGCCAGTGGGAAAGAGCAGATACAGTAGATGTTTGTTGGGTAGGAACGTTGGCTTCTTCACAGGCCGATGCTGGTGCGAAGGTTTGGAGGCGGGCAGAAGGACATGCAGGTGCCACGAATTCCTCGGCCTTTTTTTCCTCAGCTTCCTTTTCTTTCAGGTACTCCTCCACGGCCTCTTCGTCAAAATCTTCGGCTTCCCTTTCAATCACTTTGAGGGCCCCATTGGGGCATTCCCCAAGGCAGGCTCCGAGTCCGTCACAATATTTTTCCGCCACAAGCTTTGCCTTTCCGTCAATTACCTGTATGGCTCCTTCGGCACAGGCAGGTACACACTGGCCGCAGCCGTCACACAATTCTTCATCTATCTCGATTATTTTCCTCATTACTTTCATTGTTTCCTCCTGAGTAATACCTCACGGGCTAGTTTCTTTCCATTTTCTGTAAGGAATGCCTTTTCTATAACCTTCTCCAGGGCTTCCGAAGGCTCTTTATTCTCCTCTTCCTGTTTCTCTTCAAGGTTTACGAGCATATCTGCATCATAAAGGGCCTTAAAATTCGGTGTTTCCTTATCCCTCGGGTGATGGTGATGACCGATGATATCGCAGACCTCCTCAATCAACTCATCTTTGGCTCCCAGCTTTGTAAGGATCTCTCTGGCAATTGGAGGGCCTTCCTCTTCCTGGTACTTGGCAGCAGTGCTGTTATGTTTCCGCTCGGCTTCTTTTATTCCAATGTCATGCAGATATGCTGCTGCAAGTACCACGGCCAAATTGGCTCCTTCCTCTCTCCCCAGTCTCTCGGCATATCTGGCCACTTTTGAGGCATGACCGATGCGCTTGAAATCCCTGCCAAAGTATTTTTTCATTTCAATGGCTACTCGATCCTTCAGCAGATCCTCTTTCTGAGCTAAAAGCTCTGGGGGTAGGTTGCCGATACATTGCTCTGCGTACTGGCAATATGAAGCACATCCAAAATCCAAGGAAGGATTGAGGAAGCGATGGCCACAATGGGGACATTTTCGCGAAGGGTCATCCTTGAAGAATTCCACTTCTTTGCCACAATTAGGGCATTTCACTTCAAAGATCGCCCCCGGCTTCCAATATTGCATATCCTGACCCGGGCATTTCATGACTCAAATCTCCTTTTCATGCGGTTGGCTCTGAAAATCTCTAGTTTGTAAGTAGGGTACATATATCTTAAGGAAAAAACTTTGACCTAAGTCAATAATCCCACATTTTCCATTTCACTAATCAGAGGTTCTAATCCCTCAGTTTCTAGGATTGCCCCAAATCTTTCGCCTCCTCTTGAGCGCTTCATATAGTAGTCCACAAGGAAGTTGATAACTGTAGGGACAGATTCAACAGGAAAGATATTATTGAGATCCTGTGCTAGCCTAGGGTGCCTTCCCAGCTTTCCACCTACAAGAACTCTGTATCCTGATTCTTCTTCATCAATAGTTCCGGTTGGACACTCTCTGATGCAAGACCCGCAATAAACACACTTGTCGAAATCGATAACCGGGCCGCTTTCTTGGAGAGTAATAGCAGACTCTTTACACGCCCCAATACACGCCTCACACTGGGTACAAGGCTCCTCGGTGACAACAGGTTTTGAAGCCCCAATAAGGCCCACATCAACAATCTGGGGTCTAGAGCAGGCATTTGGACAATCAGATATTGAGATGCGAAATTCGTGGTGTAACTTCAAAGGGCCTTGAACAACTCTCTTTAGGAATGCCTTGAGATCTTTCTGGGCTAAGACCGCTTCTACTTTATCTGCAAGGTCCTCCGTCGCTACAGCCCTGTTGGGGCAACCAGTGGGACCAAAGCATGTTTCCACTTGATATCCTTTGACTTCATCTTCCATCTTGTGAAGGAAATGCTGCTGGCATGCTCTTACATGCTCAAGGGTGACCACCTTGCTGCCACGCCGCTGGGCCTCTTCTTCCACTCGGGCCTTTACCCTTTTGCGGACAAAAAAAGGGACCTTCTTAATTGCTGCCGTGGCTTCCTTGCTCCATTGCATTGAATTTATCCTTAAACCACTTCTCAATTTTTTGAAAATATATCACAATGTGGTGGAAGGGTACATTGACTTATGTCAAAGGATGGAAAAGCAATGATCAGTGCCTTAGTGGGGCGGGGTATTTGCCATACCAGACAATATCGCGGTAGGTCCTAGGGGAGGTGTCGCCTTCGGTGCTGATGAGCACTACGACCGAATCAGATTTTAACCCGATTTTCTCACGTATATGCTCATAAGCAGAATTGACCATCAACTGCTCAAGAACACCACATGTTACAGCGCCCGATTCACCCGATGTAATGGGGGCATTACCTCTGCGGGGTGCAGCCAAGATTCTCATCCCATTGGCTGCAACCCAATCTGGACAAGAAATGTAGGCGCGGGCATAGTCACGCAGGATTTCCCAGCCAATGGTATTGGGCTCACCGCAGGCAAGCCCCGCCATTATGGTGTTGAGGTCTCCTGTTACCGGATGTGGCTTTCCATCGCCTGCCCTTGCAGAGTGGTAGATGCAGGCAGCATTGTGTGGCTCTACTATCACAGCGGTGGGTAAATCATCTCCCAGGTAAGAAGCAAGAAAGCCCAATATGGCCCCGGCAAATGAGCCAACACCTGCCTGGAGAAACACATGGGTGGGGCAATAAAAACCCTGTTCCTGGATTTGCTCCATGAACTCTAGCGCCAGGGTAGCATACCCCTGCATTATCCATCGGGGGATGTCCTCGTAACCCGGCCATGCAGTGTCCTGGATAACTACCCACCCGTTTTCTTTGGCCTGGTGAAATGTCATACGGACCGTATCATCGTAGTTACGGTCTGTTATGGATGCCACTGCGCCGTGGGAGCGTATGGCCTCAAGTCGCACCGGGTCTGAGCCCTTTGGCATATAAACTACGGATTTTAGCCCCAATTGCTGTGCTGTCCAGGCTACAGCCCGGCCATGATTGCCATCCGTGGCAGTTGCAAATGTTATATCGCCGAGTTTGTCACGAATTTCGGGAGAGCGAAGTGCCTCACCGCTCATCTCTGTAATGTCGAGTCCCAGGCTTTGCGCTAGGTACCTTGCGATCGCATAGGAAGCGCCCAGAACCTTGAATGCATTTAGGCCGAATCTTTGGGATTCATCCTTGACGAAAAGGTGGGCGATTCCGAGATGGTGGGCGAGATTGGGCAAATGTAGAAGCGGAGTGGGCTTGTATTCTGGAAATGTGCTGTGAAATCTGTACGCTTTTTCGGCTTCGTGCAAAGAAAGGAATCCAACATCAGTAGTATTTTCGGAACTTTTGAAGTGAGGATTTAAACAAAACTTTATTTCACTCATTTGAAATTACCTTTAAATGCCAGGAGCCGTAATCTCCCATCAGGACCTTTATTGTCCCTCCGCTCTCGGGCAATTGATCCACAAGGGATTTTTCAATGAAAAATTCAATGCCTCTGGTTTTGACTCTGACGTATTCGCGGTTGTTCATTGGTTTGCCCATCCGACCGATAGGCCCTTTCACCGCCCTTCATCACCCTACAACTGTAGCTCCTCTAAAGACTGAAAAGACTCCGCCACGCTCGGCGATGAAGTTGCGGGCTCGCTCAGAAATAACTACGGACTTTGGATTTTTCATCACAATACTTATTTAAAAAAATGGGTTCATCCGGATCCTGCGTACTCTTACAATCAGGGATTTCCAAAAAGCCCAAACAGGTTCTGTTCCTTTTTCGTAGTGACTGTCGGGAGGGCTTCGTATTTTCGTGACTTATCTATGGGAGAAACCGCAGCCAGATCCTCAGGGTGTCTTTTCCTGAGGACTGGAATGCGGAGGGGGCAGGACTCCCCCGTGGATAAGTCACTGAAAATACCAGCCCGGGAGGCTCGGAATCGAAGAAAAAGGAACAGAACCTATAACATCCAAAATTTCCTCAAAGTACGCTTAAGTCGGATGGACCAAAAAATGGTTATTGCGAAACTATTAATACAGGCACAGGAGACCTTCTTAGGACCCTGTGCGAAGTGCTCCCAAGTAAAGTCTCTTTTAGTATCCCGTGACCACGGGAGCCTATGACCACCATGTCAGCATCTCCTTTTTCAATATGATGCAGGATCCGCTCCACTGGGTGCCCCACCTCGACGATTATCTGGTCAACGAGGTAAGGGCAGTCAGGATGCCCTTTGGTGGCCTCCATGCAAAAGGCCTCTATCTTGTCTCGTATTTCCCTGATTACCTCAGCTTCGCGGTTTTTCCTACTTGCTTCCCAGCCATCCGTGCCAAGCATGGCATCAAGCACGAGCTTGGTGTTAGGCGAACCTTCGTCAAGTACGTGCAGGACAGTTATTAGGCCCCCTACGCGGAATGCAATGCTTGCCGCATAAAGAAATGCCTTACGTGCATTTTCGGACATGTCAGTAGGATGAAGAATCCTTTTGATTTCTGGTATCATGTGGTTAGGTCCCTCCTCCCTGGTGTATTTTCTATCCCCCGGGTTTATAGTGCTTTTTCATGGCCGCGTAAAATGCCGCAAATGGATGACTAGGATCAAAGCTAAAGGATCCTTTGCCAAGACCCTCAAAGGGACGCGCGCCATTGATTCCTTTTTTCTTGGCTAACACCTCTTCATAAGCCTGCTTGATCTTGTTAAACTTTTCCGCTGCACCCGGATCATTGGGGTTCAGGTCCGGGTGGTGTAGTTTGGCAAGCCGCAGGTAGGCCCCCCGGATTTGCACTTCGGTTGCATCCTCCGTTACCCCTAGAATCTCATATGGTGACATGGCCGGCATTGTTACTCCTTGGTCTTTATACCAATCTGCTCAATCTTTTTAAGCACCTCTTTTTCAGGGAAATATCCCACGTGCCTGAAGACCTCCTTGCCCTCCTTGTCATAAAACACTTGGACAGGTATTGCACTTACGCCAAAGCGGGCAGCCAGTATGGGATTTTCCCGTACATGAAGAAAAACCACATTCATCTGTTTGGAATACTTTTTCCTCAAGTCTTCCACAATAGGTTGCATCATCTCGCATGGCCTGCAACCGCTCGCCCCAAATTCCACCATCGTGGGCTTGCCCGAGAAGCGTGCCTTGTCCACGGGGTTGTCACGCATTATTGGTGCTTGGGCATCTACCCATTTGGAGTTTATCTCAATGGGGGTGTTGTCCATCAGTG
>JALVSJ010000080.1 GCA_027024445.1 Desulfobacterales bacterium | reverse complement strand
GCCTTAGGGCATCCAATACCGCAAACATATTCTTTTCAAATGTGCGGGTGCCGAAAGAAAACCTCGTTGGTAAGCGTGGCGAGGGATTTTACCAACTCATGGAATTCTTTGATCGATCCAGAGCCTACGTGGCTGCACATGGGGTTGGCCTTGCTCAAGGAGCGTTAGACCTCGCGGTTGATCACGCAAAGACAAGGGAGCAGTTCGGGCAGAAGATCGCATCCTTTCAGGTAACACAGTTCAAAATTGCCGAGATGGCTACCAAGATTGAACTGGCGCGTACACTGACTTATAGGGCATGCTGCAGCGCTGACACAGGAAAGCCTGATACCAAACTGGTTGCAATGGCAAAGTGGGCTGCTGCGAGAACTGCCGTTGAAGTGGTGGACGAGGCATTACAGTTGCACGGTGGTTACGGGTACATGAATGATCACGATATTGAACGATTTTACAGAGCTGCCAAAGTGCTTGAAATATATGAGGGAACAAAGGAGATAGAGAAGTTAATCATAGGGCGACGCGTACTGGGGAGATTTTAGAGTTGAAGTCTTTACTACTTTGTGGCAAAGTCTGCGGCAGAGTACACCGGAGTAAGCGTATTTGGAGGTGTTTATCACCTTGGGGTGTAAAGGGTGAAAATTTCAAATTCAGGAGAGGAGGGGCGCATGAGTAGAAAACTTTTTTGGGGGTGCTTAACCGCAATTTTGTTGCTTTGTTTTGCCGCTTCAGGACCTGTGCTAGCTGGAGCTAAGCCAATAGTCCTTGGAGTGCCTACTTCCCTGGGCTTCCTGGAGGGCAAGGAGGGCTTGTTTTGCGTCAACATGGCTGTGGATGAAATTAATGCTGCAGGTGGGGTGAACGTAGCTGGAGTTAAGAGACCCTTCAAGGTTGTCTCTATAGACGCCAGGGGGGCAGAGCCAGGTGTACCTGTTGCCGAGGTCATAAAAGCTCACAAGAAATTGATCCTCGAAGACAAAGCTAACTTTATCGTCTTTGGATCTTTCCGCTCCGAGTGCGCCATTGCAGCAATGGACGTGGTTGGGCAGTATAAGATTCCAATGATTTTAGGCACTGCAATGTCTCCCGCAATGGAAAAGAAGGTGAAGACCAACTACGATAAGTATAAGTATACCTTCCGAGTATGTTTGAATGCAGTCTATTTGATCAAGTACTTGGGTGGCACCATGGCCTATTTGAACAAACAATTTGGATTCAATCGAGTATTCATCATGAACCAGGATGTGGCATGGGCCCGCAAGACCGGTGATCTGATGGTAAAGCTGGTTTTTGATAAGATGGGATGGAAGGTTGTGGGACGGCAGGCTTATCCCACGGGCTCGTCGGACTTTTCAGCAGCTTTAATGAAAGCGAGAGCCAAGAAAGCCCAGGTCATACTCCCAATATTTGACATGCCTCAAAGCGGTATCCTCGTAAAGCAATGGAAGTCCATGCGTGTTCCGGCGCTGATTGCTGGATTTATCTCGCCACTGGCTGGTCCTACCGCATGGAACTCGTTTGACAGGAAGATCGACGGCGCCATAAATTCGATATTTGAGATAGGTAATGTACCGGTTCCGAAGGTGCCCAAGTCAGTGGAGTTTTTTAACAAATATAAAAAACGTTACGGGAGACCAATCGAGGCCGGGCATTCCCCTGCACCCGCATATGAAATGGTTTACATCCTAAAGGAAGCCATCGAGAGGGCAGGCACTATTGATGCCGATGCTGTGGTGGTAGAACTTGAAAAAACCGATAGGATGGGTGCCATTGGCCGTATCCGCTTCAATAATGGTCACCAGGTCATTTATGGTCAGGACCCAAACGAAACCGCCATGGGGTGCATGATTCAATGGAGAAAACCAGGGAAAAGGGTTATCGTTTACCCGCCTAGCATTGCTGAGGCAAAAATTCAGCTTCCTGCTGGATTGAAACCAGCGAAATAGACACATGAAAGAATGAGACCGAGGGCTGGTGTGGAACACCAAGCCCTCATTATATTTAAGAAATCTCTCAAATGAGTCTTTCCTTTTGATATGTTTCTGGGATCATTAGTATACGGATTCGTAAACAGTGCCATGTTGGCACTGGTGGCAATGGGGTTTAACCTCACTTTCGGGATTAGCGGAGTAGCCAATTTTGCATACGGGGCCGTATATATATTCTCCGGATTTTTTGCCTGGATTTTGCTCAATTCGTTGGGTCTGCCTTATATCCTCTGTATTGTGGGTTCAATCCTGGGATCGGGGGCCCTGGGGATCTTGATGTACTATACCGTGATTCTGAGGGTAAAAGGGATTGCGCTTTCCGAGGTCATGGCCACTTTCGGACTTGGGCTGGCGATAATGGAGCTGTTCAGGTACTTTAATTTTGTTGGATTTCGCTATACCCTGCCTACCTTTTTTGATGGAAGTGTTGCTATTGGTGAAGTGTTTATTGACTATCAAAGGCTCATTATTGCCCTCATTGCGGTGGGGCTCACCGCCTTTTTATATCTTTTTACCCGATATACAAAAATGGGACTGGCGTTCAGGGCCATCGCTCAGGACGAACGGACTGCTCTGACCTTTGGAATTGAGTCTGACCGCATAGGTGCCCTAAGTATGGCTTTCGGATCCGCCCTTGCCGCCATCGCCGCAATTGTGATTCTGCCATTGGGCACTATTGCCGTGGAAGGAGGCTATGAAGTCCTCATTAACGCACTGGCGGTGTGCATTGTTGGAGGGCTGGGAAGTACTGTGGGTATATTGGTTGCCAGTGTCGTTATTGGCTATGCCCAGACATTCACCGCCAATTATCTTGAACCTCATTGGATGATCCTTGTAAGCCTGATTGCTATCGCTGTTATCCTGACCATCAAGCCCTCGGGGCTTTTTGGTAAGCAAAAGGAATTGGAGGAAAGGGTCTAAGAGGCTTCCATGGAAAAGCGCAAAGAGAGGATAGATCGGGGTATAAAGGCAAGGTCAGAGGATATCTTTGCGCTTTCTTCCTGGAGGGAAATGCTATATCTTCTCTTTCCCAGGGCTGTCCCGGTTGTTGGTTTACTTCTTATCGCGCCTGTATTGAGCCCCTATTGGAGAGAGATATTTATTTCCACTGGGGTTTACGCTCTGCTTGCCATAAGTTGGGATTTGCTCATATCCGCTGGGTTAGTTTCATTGGGACAGTCTCTATTTTACGGGATCGGCTCGTATGTGGCTGGCTCCCTGAATCACTATTATGGTTTACCACCTGCTCTCACCATTCCCATTGCAACGGTCGCTGGTGGGCTAATCTGCACTGTCATACTGCTGCCTGTCTTAAGGTTACGGGGTATATATTTCGCCATGGTTACCCTTGTTCTTCCCCTGATGTTCTCCAGGCTGGTAGAGGCCACGAGGATATTGGGGGGTACAGAAGGTCTGACAGGGCTTACCCCTTTTCCGAGTCCCTGCGTCTCCCTGTATCTGGTAGAGACGGCAGTGCTGGTGGCGTTGTTCGGGTTTAGGCGCCTTATGGGATCAGATTGGGGCCTCATCATCAAGGGGATAAACGATAATGACCGTTCAGTCATGAGCGCTGGGTTGAACATACACTGGTACAAGACCCAGGTGGTATTCCTTGCTGCATCGGTTGGGTGTTTTACCGGCGCCTTTGGGACCCATCTTGATATGTTTGCAGGGATGCCCGGTTTTGCACTGGATTATTCCATTATGCCCATTGCGGCCGCAGTTGTTGGTGGTGCCGGCTCCTTTGCTGGGCCACTACTTGGCGCTTTTATTCTGGTGCCACTTTCAGAGATTTTAAGATCACTGGGTGCACTTCGCATAGTTTTTTACGGCATGTTCCTGGTGATATTTGTCGTGGGGCTACCTGAGGGGATATTCCACTTCCTTGCAAGGAAGTATCATCAATTCGAGCGATGGGTGGAAGTAGAGTGAATCGCAGAGAGCATACCCTGTTAAGAGTGGAAGATGTTTCCAAGGCCTTTGGCGGTGTGATGGCCGTGGATGGGGTGAGCTTCGAGCTTGAGCAAGGAAAGCTCCTGGGTATTATTGGGCCAAACGGATCAGGTAAAACCACGCTCGTGAACCTCATCACTGGATTCGTAAAACCTGATAGAGGTAGAATAACCTTTAAGGGAAAAGACATCACAGGGTGGCCGCCCTACAGAATTGTTACATTGGGCATTGCCAGGACATTCCAGATGGTCAAGCCTTTCTATCAGCTTCCCGCGTACAAGAACCTCATAATTCCTTTGTGCTCTCCCAGGGTCAAGGCAATGGCAGGGGGCAAATATGGTGAGAGAGATGCCGTGGCCCTGGACCTGCTGGAAGAAGTCGGGTTTGAGAGAGATTCCTATGTCTCGTACAAGGTGGCCAGCTCTCTTCCCCAGGGTTACCTGAAAAGGCTCGAACTGGCCAAGGCAATTGCATTGAGGCCTGATTTGATTATCCTGGATGAGCTTTTTTCCGGTCTCAGCCTTGCGGAAGTGGCGAGCATAGTCCCCATCATTGAAAAATTACAATTTCAGGGAAAGACCATGATCATGATCGAGCACAGGCTGAAGGAGTTGTTCCGCATTGCAGACCAGGTCATGGTTTTGAACTTTGGGCAAAAGATTGCAGAAGGGCAAGCTCGGGAAGTTATGGAGAGCGAGGAGGTTAAGAAGGCATATCTGGGGAGTGAGGAATAAATTAGTGCTAAGTTCTAGTTACCAAAATATATATGCAGATTCTTAATGTCGAAAATTTAATGGTCTTTTTTGAGAATGCCCTTGCCCTTAATGACTTCAGCATGGCTGTTGATGAGGGTCAGCTAGTGGGCGTGATAGGATCAAACAGTGCCGGGAAGACCACCCTTATGAATACACTTTCGGGCCTTATTCTGGATATCCGGCTAAAAGAGAGGCGTAGGGGAGGGGAACGAATAACCATCTACGGGAAGATTATTTATCGTGGGGAAGACATTACATATATCCATCCGAGCGAAAGGGTGAAAAAGGGCATTGTGCTTTGCAGGGAGAGACACCCTGTCTTTGTTGAAAGTAACGTGATGGAAAACCTGAGGATAGCGGGGTATCTGAAACCTAGGCCACACATTCGCCAGACGATTGAATATGTCTTCGAGGTGTTCCCGGCCCTCAAGCGGCTGAAAAGCAGAAAGGCTGGTTTTTTGAGTGGGGGGGAACAACAGATGCTGGCCATTGGGATGGGATTGGTGGCAGATCCCGTATTGCTTCTTCTGGATGAGCCTTTGCTGGGGTTAAGTCCTATGATGCAAAATATGCTCGTGAGTGCCATAAAACGGCTGAGGTCTGATTCAGGGATAACAGTGGTAATGAGCGAGCAATTTGCAAGGCCCGTTTTGCCCATCATTGATTATGGCTACATAATTGAAAATGGGATGCTCACTCTTTCAGGAACCGGGCAAGAACTAATGGACAACCCTGAAGTCAGGGCAGCGTATTTTGGGGTGTGATATAGTTGATCCAAACAACGGACAATATATTTGAGGCCTTTTCTCAAGCGGCAGAAAGATTCGACCGTAGAACGGCCGTAGTTTATCTTGGTACGCGCTTTTCTTACCAAAAGGTCCTGCGCCTGGCAGAGAGGTTTGCTGCCTCCCTGGCCGGCCTGGGCGTCAGGGAGAATGACAAGATAGTTCTTTACGTCCCCAACAGCATCCAGTGGATAGTGGCATGGCTGGGTATACAAAGGGCTGGGGCAGTGGCGGTTCCAATTACCCCCATTTACACGTCGTACGATCTCAGATACATAGCAAGAGATAGCGGAGCAAGTTTTGTGGTATGCGCTGATACCAATTATGGATATGTAAAAGAGGTATTTGACGAGGTAGGCTTCAAGAAAGCCATTGTAACTCGCCTGGACGACCTGCTGCCATGGTGGAAGCGGTTATTTGGTTGGGCATTTGACAAGGTGCCAAAAGGAAAGGTTGCGAGGGATGAAAACACGGTGGCCTTCAGAAAGATGATCAAGGCCCGCTTCGGTGACATACGGGACATATCCCTGGGGAGGGGCGGAAAGGATATAGCAGAGATCCTTTACACCGGAGGCACGACAAAGTTTCCAAAAGGGGTTCCCATATCTCATGGCTTGTACCTGGCCTCTGCAATCGAGCAAATCACCATAAGTCGCCACCTGTTTCCACCAGAGGAAAATACTATTATTGGTTCTGCCCCCCTGTTTCATATCCTTGGGCAAACTTGCGGCCTAGCGGTTCTCCTTGTGGGGGGATGCCTCATAACCATGCCCAAGGTGAATCTTGATGCCATATTTGATGCTGTGCAACGATTTCAGGCAAAGACATTAATAGGGGTTCCCACCCTCTACAGGATGATCCTTGAGCATGACCGTTTGGATCTCTATGACCTCAGTTCGTTGAAGTACTGCTTCAATGGTGGAGACGTCTTGCCTGTTGAGATCAATGAGAGGTGGAGAAAACGCTTTGGTATTCCTATCTACCAGGGATACGGGGCAACTGAGACCTGCGGTGGCGTAACCATGTGCCCGACTGATAGAGAGAATCCGGTCAAGAGTATAGGGAGGCTCCTGCCAAGTAAAAAAGTCAAAATTGTGGATCCAGAAACTCTTGAGCCCGTACCGGTGGGCCAGCCAGGAGAGTTGCTGGTGCACTCGGAGAAGATGGTAAAACAATACTGGAACAAGCCCGAGGAAACGGCAGCGGCATTTGTGCAGCTTGATGGCCTGTTGTGGTACAGAACTGCGGATATTGTGTCAGTGGACGAGGAGGGCAATTTCTACTTTGTCGACAGGACCGTGGATACAATCAAGCACAAGGGGTATCGTGTCTCGTCTTCTGAAATTGAATCAGTTTTGCAGGAGCACCCGGCGGTGGTTGGGGCATGTGTTGTGGGCATACCAGATAAGAAAGTGGGAGAGCGCATAAAGGCTTTTGTCGTTCTAAAGGAGGATGTAAAAGGGATTACCGGGTATGATCTGATTCGATGGTGCAGAG
>JALVSJ010000079.1 GCA_027024445.1 Desulfobacterales bacterium | reverse complement strand
CTACAGAGGCTTAAAGAGGCCGCTGAAAAGGCTAAGTGTGAGCTTTCGGGCGCTATGGAAACGGACATCAATCTTCCCTTCATCACAGCAGATGCAAGTGGCCCCAAGCACCTCAATATGAAGCTGACCAGGGCAAAGCTTGAAGCCCTTGTGGATGATCTGATTGAAAAAGTAGTAGGGCCATGTCAAATCGCCTTGAAGGACGCTGGGCTCACGGCCGATCAGATTGATGAGGTAATCCTGGTTGGCGGCATGACACGTATGCCCAAAGTGCAGCAAAAGGTCAAAGAGATTTTTGGAAAAGAGCCCAGCAAAGGCGTCAATCCAGATGAAGTGGTGGCAATTGGTGCCGCGATTCAAGGAGGTGTTCTAAGGGGCGACGTTAAAGACGTTTTGTTGCTGGATGTCACACCACTGTCTCTGGGAATCGAAACACTGGGTGGAGTTTTTACTAAGCTAATTGAGAAGAACACCACGATTCCCACCCGTAAGAGCCAAATATTTTCCACTGCCGCAGACAACCAGACTGCGGTGGAGATCCACGTGCTCCAGGGTGAACGGGAAATGGCTGCCGACAATAAGACCCTGGGCAGATTCCAGCTTGTGGGTATTCCGCCTGCGCCCAGAGGTGTGCCCCAGATTGAGGTGACCTTTGATATAGATGCCAACGGTATTGTGCACGTATCCGCAAAGGATCTTGCTACGGGTAAAGAACAGTCAATTAAGATAACGGCATCCAGCGGACTTAGCGAAGAGGAGATCCAAAAACTCATCAAGGATGCGGAACTCCATGCCGAAGAAGACCGAAAGAAAAAAGAATTGGTGGATGCCAGAAACAATGCCGACACTCTCATTTACACCACAGAAAAGTCCCTCAAAGAGGTGGAAGACAAGGTAGATGAGGCCACCAAGGATAATATTAAACAGGCCATTGAGAGGTTGAGGAAGGCGATGGAAGGCGACAATGCGGATGAAATTAAACGCCTGACAGAGGAACTTACCCAGGCCTCCCATAAGCTGGCAGAAGCCATGTACGCCAAAGCAAGCCAGCAGGAACAGGCGCAGGCCGGAGGAGGCGGAGCCTCAGCAAGCGACAGCGCTTCTTCGGGTGGGACAGGTGATGATGATGTGGTGGATGCAGATTTCGAGGAAGTGAACAAGTGATTCAATACAAATGGGTGGCACAAAGGGTCATTCCCGTCCTAGTGGCGGGGTTGGCCCTTTTTCTTTTTAGTTGCAAACCGGCAGTTAAGCTAAAAAGACCTGTAGTTAAAAAGAAGCCCCGTATAGAGAGGCTATACTCCCAGGCAGAGGAGTTTTATGGCCAGGCGAGATATGAGGAGGCCTTGGTGCTGTACTCCCGGTGCCTCGAACTGGAGCCTCGAGGTGTACGGGCACCTGATTGCTTGAAACGAATGGGGGATATCTATCTAAATACAGGTCAGCCGAAGAAGGCTTTTGAGATGTATGCAAGGGTCAGGCGAGACTTCCCGGATTATAAAGAGTTGGGAAATGTTGAATTGGGACTTATCTCTGCACTTTGGAAAATGAGGGCGTTGGAGGAAGTAATTGGGGAGGCACGGGCATGGATAGGGAAATATCCAAAGACTCCGGCGAGACCGCGCGTAGAGCTCATTTTGGGGCAGGCATATTATGAAAGCCTCAAGTACGGGAATGCTCTCAAGTGGCTTGTGAGGGCGGAGGATGAAATAAGACCCTTTGATGCGGAGTGGGCAGATCAGATATCAGCCCAGATCAAGGGGATGATAAACGAGGCTGATGAGAGCGCCCTTGAGCAGATGATAGAGGTTTCAAGGCAGACCAGGTATTATCCCGAAATAGCCTATAGGCTGGGGGCCCTCTACTATCGCACCGATCAACTGGAGGAGGCTGAAGAGACAATAGCGGATCTGCTTCGCTCAGGTGTGGAGGAGAAATGGTTGGTGAAGGCACGCATGCTCTATGAGAAGATTTTCCTTGCCCTCACTGCGGATCCGCATAAAATCGGGTGCCTTCTACCTCTAAGCGGCCCCTTTGCCATTTACGGTCGGGAGGTGTTGAACGGAATAGAGACTGGCTTGGGTATATTTGATCGGCAAAGCAGCGGGATTGAAGTTGTTATAAAGGATACAACGGGGAATCCGGACAATGCTGCGGAAGGTGTTGAAGAACTGGTGCGAGAGGAGCATGTGATCGCCGTAATGGGTCCTCTTCTCAGTCGTTGTGCGGAGAAGGCGGCCGAAAGGGCAGAAGCTCTTGGCGTGCCCTTGATTACAATATGCAGAAAAGAGGATATTGTGGACAAGGGCGCAATGATCTTTCGCAACTTTCTTGTTCCCAAGAAAGAAATTGAGCGGCTTGTGCATGTGGCAATGGATAGGCTGGATATCACCAAATTTGCGATAATGTATCCTGACAACGTATATGGGGCCTACTATATGCAGCAGTTCTGGGATATGGTGGAGGACCGTGGTGGCGAGATAAGGGCGGCAGAGGCATATGATCCTTCATTAACAGATTTCGCAGCACAGATAAAACGCATGGTGGGAAGGGATCTTCCCAGACCTGAAACGTTCCTGGAAAGGTTGCGGGCCCACAGATTGCCGGAGGAAGAGGAGTCGGAGTTGGATCCCGGCAATGAAGAGCCTATTGTGGATTTCAACGCCGTTTTTATTCCTGATTCTGCCGAGAGGGTAGCAATGATAGCCCCCCAATTGGTCTACCATGACGTAGGGGATGTGTGGCTTCTGGGTACAAGCCTTTGGACCTCTACGCGTATTATTTCGCTTGCTGGGGACTATCTCCAAGGAGCCATATATACGTCGGGTTTTTTCGCTGCTTCGGGAACAGAAGAAGTGGAGACCTTTTTGGAGCGATACAGGGCGAACTACGGGGAGGAGCCGGGGCTGCTGGCTGCAACCGGCTATGACACCATAGGGTTTCTGAAACAGGTTGTTGAGGGGATGGCTCCTGTGACACGCAGGCAGATGCAGGAAGCCATGGTAAGGTCTGCACCATATGATGGTGTTACGGGTCAGATATCATTCGATTCAAGTGGCGAGGTGAAAAAAGAGCCATTTCTTGTGACCGTTCTAGGTCAAAAGGAGATCTTGTTCCCCTAGCTTTCACTTTCATCTTGGTCTTCTTCTGTTTCCTGCTTTTTTCTTCCGGCGATTTTGGACACCAGGATACTGATTTCATAGAGGGCCAGCAGTGGCCCGGCCATCATCAACTGGGTAATTACATCAGGAGGGGTGAGAATAGCAGCAGCAACGAAAATGAGCAAAATAGCAAATTTTCGTTGTTTCCTCAGGAACATCTCTGTCACAAGGCCCATCTTGGTAAGGAAGAAAGTGGCTACAGGAAGCTCGAATACAAGGCCAAAGGCCAGGAGTAATTTTGTGGAGAATGAGAAATACTGTTTTACAGAGGGGAGGGGCTTGATGTATTCGTTGGCGAAGCTCATAAAGAACTTGAAGCCGAAAGGAAACACCACGAAATAGCCGAAAAGCGCTCCGCCGATAAATAGAATGCTCGAGGATATGACAAACGGGATGAGAAATTTTTTTTCCTTTTGGTAGAGCCCGGGCGCGACGAACATCCATATTTCGTAAAAGATAAACGGCATGGCCGCAAGCAGACCTGCCACAAAGGCCACCTTGAGGTATGTGAAAAACATCTCTGGAAGATTCGTGAAAATCAGCTTGTCCCCTTCAGGCAGGACCCTCTTGAGAGGCAAAACCAGAACCTCGAAAAGTCTTTCCTTGAAAAAGTAAGCCGCTACGAAACCTATGCCAACGGCTATGGCACATGCCACGAGCCTCTTTCGTAGTTCCTCCAGATGACTCATGAATGGTTGTTTTTCATCCTCTACCATCAGGTGTCTTCTCCTGTTCTTTATCCTCTGGTTGGGCAAGCTCTGGTTCTTTCTCTGATTCGATGCCCTGATGTGATTCTGCTTCTTCCTCAGTACCTTTTATTTTTTCATAATCTTCAAGTACTTGGTCATAGTTCTTATATTTGATGGAGGATTCTTCCGAGTCCAGGTCAGGCGTGTCGAGCGCCTCTTTGATCCCGCTTACAGAGTCAACTAGATCTTCCTTCACTTCCTTAAATTCTTCATCTATCTCAAGGCTCTCCTTGATTTCCTGTGTCGCTTTCTTGAACTCAGCTATTCCTTTGCCCAGAGCCCTCGCCAGGTCAGGCAGTTTACTGGGACCTATGACGATGAGCGCAATAACCATGATAACTATGAGTTCGGGCATTCCTATGCCAAACATTTTCTCCTCCGTTCCCCTTTACTACCCTACGAAGAGGCGTTTCAAGTAAGCCCCCATCCCAAAGCAGGGGCCCCAGTTGAAGCTGGAAAGGGGTTCTCAGACTTCATCAACTTGGGCTCAACATAGATACTTTATCAAAGCTGTCTCCTTGCAGTTGGGAAAATGAGGGCATTTGAGACAGTCGGCCCATATTTTCTGGGGCAACTCGGACTTCTCTATCTCCTCGAAACCCAGCTTCACAAAAAAACCTGGTATATACGTGAGGGTGAAAACCTTTCCAATCCCGTATTCACGCGCTTCCTGTACAGATGCCTCAACAAGTCTTCTCCCATATCCCTTGCCCTGGAATTCAGGTGCCACAGCCAGTGATTTTATCTCGGCAAGATCTTCCCAGCATATCCGCAGGCCACATACACCTATGATGGACTGACCCGCTCGTTCAATCACGACATAGTCCCTAAGGTGATCATAGAGTTCGCTCAAAGACCGTGGCAACAGATGTCCCTTTTGGGCAAAATCATTGATGAGCTTATGTATAGCATTTATGTCACTAATTCTTGCTTTTCTTATGCTCATAAAAGTCTATTCCTGTTTCCTGCACACGAAACCCTTCAATCCTGTGGACGAGACAATGGCCCGCAGTTGGGATAAAGCTTGCTCTCTAGAGGTATAATCTCCGCACCTTACCCTGTAATATGTCCCTGTCTTGGTATCGGCTCGCACATAGTAGGCAGAAAGTCCCTTTTGCGCAAGCCTCTTTACAAGCGCAGAGGCCTTATTGGAGGAATCAAAGGAGGCTAACTGGATGGTAAAATGTATGGTCTTCGGAGCTGAGGAGTCTTGCGAAAGGGCCCGAGGGCTACGCGCAGGGGATCTTGTGTCGTTGTTCGGTTTGGCTAGAGGGACCTTGTCTTCCTTCTTTTCGGCAAGTTTTTGAAAAAAATCCAGCTTCCCGACCTCCGGAGACGCGTCGGAGCCCGGCAGTCTGCCCTGTTTTGGATTCCTGTCCCTTTGCTCAAGCAAGGCCAGATCCTTTTTTAGGGTTGCAAGATGCTTCAGTTTTTCGGGTATGGAACCTCTGCCAACAAGGATTCCCAGGACGAAGCTCCAGGCCAATAGAGCAAAAGCAGCCACCGACCACAGAGCCAAACCGGGGCCCGAGAACTGAATCACAAATCCTTTTTTCTTCTTGCGGGCCATTTTACATCCGCTGCGGTGCCTTTACCCCGAGTAAATCCAAACCTGCGAAAAGCACTGACCTGACCGCTTTTGTGAGGATTACCCTTGCCCCCGTGATTTCCGGATCTTCTGACACTACTCTGTATCGTGGTATTTTTGTGCCAAGGTTAAAGTACTTGTGAAAAGCTGCTGCCAGCTCCCCCAGATAATATGTGAGTCTATGGGGCTCAAGAGTCCTGCAGATATCCTCCAGCAGCCAGGGAAATTCAGACATTATTCTTATGAGAGAGATCTCCTCTTCTAGAGAGAGGTGATGGACAAGAGCGCCAGGTTTCGAAGGAATAGCATCGTCTCGCTCCTGCGCCTTGCGAAGAATACTGCTGGCTCTAGCGTGGGCATACTGGACATAATATACTGGATTATTGGAATCCTGCGCCTTGACCAGGTCAATATCCACATCTAGGGGTGAGTCATGATGCTTTGTTAGGAACACGAATCTTGCTGCATCAACACCTACTTTATCAATCAATTCTCTGAGTGTTACATAAGAGCCCGCCCTCTTCGACATTTTCACCTCTTTTCCGCCTTGGTACAATTTAACCAATTGGATAAGAAGCACGGAAAGCCAATCGGGCTCTATCCCATGGGCCATAAGGGCTGCTTTCATCCGGGGGACATACCCATGATGGTCAGCACCCCAGATATTTATAGCCTTTGTATACCCCCTTTTCCATTTATCAAGGTGATAAGCAATGTCTGTGGCAAAGTAGGTGTAGGTACCATCCTGTTTGCGTATGACTCGATCTTTGTCATCCCCAAGGGCACTGGTCCTAATCCACAATGCACCGTCTTGCTCGTAGACATGGCCCGTGGCCTCTAGAGCTTCAAGGATTTGATGTAGACGACCGCTGTCGAGAAGTTCCTTCTCGCTATACCAGATGTCAAATTTGACTCTGAAACCCAACAGGTCATCCTTTATCTCCCTGAGCATCTTTTCCTTACCCCTTGAGGCACACAAAGAGATGGCCGTCTCCTTGTCCATGTATCTGAGGTCTTCCTCTTGGGCTATTTGTTTTGCAAGTTCGGATACATAATCGCCATAGTAACCATTTTCGGGAAATGGATAATCAGGATCATTTATCTGTTTCCATCGACTGTAAATGGACTCTCCCAGGAGGCGGACTTGTTGACCTGCGTCATTTATATAAAACTCTCTTACTACTTCATAACCGCAGAAGGTAAGAACTCTTGCCAGCGTGTCACCTAGAGCAGCTCCCCGGCCATGACCAAGGTGCAACGGGCCGGTGGGATTGGCGCTAACAAACTCCAGAAGTATCCTATTACCTCTACCCAGGTCACTCTTTCCGAAGTTTTCACCCCCCTCCAGAACCTTGATGAGGAATTCCTGCCACTTGTCCCGAGCTATCCAAAAGTTTATGAACCCAGGTCCTGCCACTTCCGCATGTTCGAGTAGCCCTTCGTTATCATCAAATTGATTAATTAGCACAGATGCGATTTCGCGGGGATTTCG
>JALVSJ010000078.1:12806-19696 GCA_027024445.1 Desulfobacterales bacterium | reverse complement strand
GGTTATCTTCCTGGATTACATTAAGGGAAAGGACAGAAGACTTTTTTTAATGAACGGCGGGATGAATACCCTGGAGAGTTATGCATTCCACCTGATAGAAACGGAGGATGATCTCTTGCCAGCCTCTCATAAAGAATTTTTTGCATCCCTTCAATATACAATCGAGCTGGAAGACTATTATGTGGTACATGCAGGCTTCAGGCCCGGGGTTCCACTGGACGAGCAGGACCCCGATGACCTTGTATGGATCAGGGATTCTTTTATTTATTCAACCCATGATTTCGGCAGGAGAGTGATATTTGGCCACACCCCGTTCTATGAGCCCCTGGTAATGGATAACAAGGTTGGGATAGACACGGGCGCAGTATACGGGAACCGTCTGACCTGCCTTGAATTACCAGAATTTCGCTTCCATTATGTTGAGCCATAAGAGGCTCCGACAATCTGAGGAATCCAAATCGTAGACGGCGGTTATCAGCAGAATCACGACATTGTGAAATCTGATGTTTCAGAAGCGCTGCGGGCTTATCGAAGTGGCAACATCGCCTAGTTAAAGCTAACATGGACAAGCGTGTAGGAATTACAACTACCATACCCGTAGAAATCATTTATGCAGCGGGTCTCAAGCCTGTTGACCTGAACAACATCTTCATTACTTCTTCAACACCGGGAGAATATGTCCAGCAAGCAGAGATTACCGGCTTTGCTCGCAGCACCTGTGCATGGATAAAGGGGATATACTCTGTGGTGCTGCACCAGGGTCCTAAGAGAATCGTAGCTGTTACGGGCGGAGATTGCAGTAATACCATTGCAATGGGAGAGGTTTTGGAAACTCGCGGTGTGGAGGTGATACCTTTTGAGTATCCCAAGGATAGGTCCCACGAATCATTATTGAAAGCAGTGGAAAATCTTATGGCCAGGTTTAAAGTGTCATGGGAAGAGGTCAATCGGACAAAGGAAAGGCTTGATAGGATCAGAGAAAAGTTGAGAGAGCTGGATCGATACACTTACGAATCAAACGTAATTAGTGGGCTTGAAAACCATCTATTCCTGGTATCGAGCTCAGATTTCTGGGGAGATCCTGAGGCCTTTGAGGCCAAGATTGACGAGCTTCTAGCAGAGACGAACAAAAGGCCATCTTTGGCGGATGGAATTAGACTCGGTTTTCTGGGAGTGCCACCGATATTTACCGACTTCTATGAGGTGATCGAGCAAAAAGGAGCCAGGGTGGTGTTTAATGAAGTGCAGCGGCAATTCAGCATGCCATTGTTCGACACTGAAGACCTGATAGGCCAGTACCTTTCGTACACATATCCATACGAGGTTCGAGCGAGGATAGACGATATCCGCAAAGAGGTGGACAAACGCAATATCCATGGATTGATTCATTACACCCAGACATTTTGCCATAGACAGATCTATGACATCATTCTCCGAGAGGAACTCGGGCTGCCTATCCTCACTTTAGAAGGAGACCGCCCGGGCAAAGTAGATACCCGGACGGCCCTTAGGATAGAAACTTTCATTGAGATGCTAAGAGGTGTTTAACACTACGGTGCCTTTCCGCTCAGAAAGGCCTCAGCAAATTCCACATCCTGTTTGCTCCCGATGAATAGAGGGATACGCTGGTGCAATTCCTTTGGGTCTATCTCCAGGATTGGACCCTGTCCGTCGCTGGCGTATCCCCCTGCCTCCTTGACCACCATGGCCAGAGGGTTTGCTTCCAGCATGAGGCGCAGCTTTCCGTGTGGTTTCTTGGGATCCTTGTTGTCTGCAGGATACATAAATATCCCGCCCTTGAGAAGATTACGGTGAAAATCTGCCACAAGGCTGCCAACATACCTTGAGGTATAAGGCCGCCCCGAAGACTTGTCTTTTTCTTTGAAATAGTCCACGAGGGCTCTAGTTCTTTCATCCCAGTATTGGTAATTACCCTCGTTCACGCTGTATATCTTGCCCTTTTCAGGTATCCGTATATTTTCATGGGACAGCAAAAATTCCCCCACACTGGGATATAAGGTAAACCCATGCACACCAGTGCCATTGCCAGTGGTGTAAACCATTATGGTGCTCGATCCATAAATAAAGTACCCTGCTGCCACCTGCTCGATCCCGGGTTGGAGCACCTCGTCGAGCAGAACTTCAGACTGGTTTCCCTCGTTCTTCCGTTTATATATGCTGAAGATGGTTCCTATGCTCACATTCACATCAATATTGGAGGACCCATCAAGGGGGTCAAATAGAAGGATATAGTTGCCCTTCGGGTACTGAGAAGGGATTTCGATGAGATCGGCCACCTCCTCTGAACCCATGCAGCACAACTGACCTATATGTTGCATTCTTTCTATTATGACACGATTTGCAAAGACATCCAGCTTCTGGACCTGTTCATCCTGGATATTTATTTCCCCAGTAGAACCTAAGATATCCACAAGGCCTGCTTTATTGACCTCACGCGAAATGACCTTTGCAGCTACAATTAGCTCGGTGAGGAGCGTGGTGAAGGCCCCGGTGGCCTGCGGATTTTCCCTTTGCTGTTTTAGGATGTGCTGTGTGATAGTAATCCCAACAGCCTTTCTATTCATTTGCTCCACCTCCTTTCGTAGCTGCTCTTACCAGCTCTTAAAGAGCTCATTCCAAAACTCTGGATCCTCCTCTTTCCATTTAGGGCCAAAACGCCTATCACAAAAACCACTCAACCTCTCGTACCATTTTACCCAAACGTTCTTTTTCTTCTCTCTTGCCTCTAGAATGTCAGCCAGGTAAACGTCAACCTTGCTCATTTCATCCTTCGGCACATAGTAATCCGCCCCCATCTCAAAGGATTTTTTCAGATTTTCCTTTGAGAGTGCGTGGGCTGTGAGCATGAGGGTGGGAATATTCTTTTTTTTTGCTATCTCCAGGAGTTCGTAACCCCTCACACCCATAATATCCAGCACTGCAGCATCGTATGGATTTTTCTCAAGCAGTTCCTTTGCCTCTTCAAAGCTTGATGCCTGATCCACCTTGCACATATCCAGCAGCTCTGTCAAAAACTCCAGCACGTCCTTTTCGTCATCAACAATTAATACTCTCTTGCCTCTCAAGATTTTCTCGGGATCCATTTCCTTCCTCCTCCGCGTGGTATATTCATCCAATCAATACCATAGCAACTCTGTTAGTTAGCCAGCAGTTTCTGGGGTCATTTCTGTCTTATACTCCAGTCTGTAAATTTCAGCAAGGGTGAGAAATATCGTTATTATTAAAGGGCCATAAATTATCCCCATGATTCCGAACAGCTTCATTCCTCCTATGATGCCTATAAAGACAAGAAACGGATTCATTTTCATGCCCTGTCCTATTAACTTGGGCTTTGCCAGATATTCGATGAAGGCACTGTAACATACGTTATAGATAAAAAAGCCTGCGGCTGTGCCTATCTTGCCCTCAATCAACAAGATAGCAGTGGCGGGGATGAATATCACAGAGGCACCAATAATAGGCAAAAAGGCCATGAAGGCTATCACTGTTCCCCAGAGGAAAGGGGAGGGGAGACCGAAGAAATAGAACCCTAATCCACCCAGAATTCCCTGAATTGCCCCTGACAGACCATTGCCTATGAAAATAGCTTTGCCCATTTCAGTAAATTTATATGCCACCTTTTCGAGCTGTTCTTTTGGCAAAGGTATGAGTTGGACGAGATATTCTTTCAACCTTGCGCCATCACGAAGCACATAAAATATGGTAAGCATCATGAGGAAAAAGTGGATTAAAAAGCTAAGCAAATTAGATACTGCTGATCTGATCTGTTTGTAAAGAAAAAAGCCCACCTTTTTTCCAATCGCTGTGCTCAGTTTTTCTATATTTTGAGGGCTTAGATCTAAGTGTAATTTTTCCGCGAGCTTGCGGAATCTGTTGCCCCATTTTGTATCGCTGCGAATGAGGTCCTGAATGCGATTAAGGGACACCGCTGATCTAGTCTTACTATAGAATTCAAAAGCCTCATTGGACAGCGTCCCGCCAAACCAACCTACAGGAACCACAAGGATCACAAGAATAATAAAGGTTACGATGAGTGCAGCAATGGTCTCGGTATTGCGGACAAGGCGGAGGACCAATTTGTAGATTGGGTAAAAAACACTGCTTATCAATAAACCCAAAATCACCGCAGAAAAATAGCTCCAGAACAGCCCCAGGAATAAGAGGGTGGAGCAGGCAAGAAAGATCAAAAACAGTTTGGAACTGCCGTTTTTCATTCATGTCCCTCGGTTTTTTTTGCGAAAGTATAAGGCGCGAATGTATATTAGTCAAAAAGAATCAGAAAAAGTCAGATTCTATAGTTGGCGAGTATTTGTGATTTTTTTGCTGGAAGAGAAAAGCACGCAATTTCGAATGATGGCGTGTATGGTCTCCTTCAGGGAGATACGGGAAGTCTTGGCAAAGGATATGGCAGAGCCACAATAGAAACATTTGCTTTTCGTGTGTACGAGGAAGACGCCGCAGCGCGCGCAACGAGGATACGTCCCTGGAGGTCCGCATTGAAGGCTCATTGAAGCTCCTTGTCCATAGACTCCTCTAATTCTGAAATAATTTGGTCGAGGATCTCTTTGCGTTTCGAATGTGCTCGCCTATCTGAACTGGTCCTTCTGTCAGGGCCGCTGCGCCTGTCAAAGGCGCTCCTGCGGTCCTTACCACTTCTGCGGTCTGTTCCGTTACGCCTGTCAAATCCACTACGCCGTTCATTTCCTGAGCGCCGCTCGAAGCCGCTTCTTCGATCAGACCCAGATCGCTTTTCGATGCCATCGTAGTGGGAATCATCACCCGAGCGCCTGTCGCGTCCGGAGCGCCTTTCCTTTCCCTTTCTTCTGTCAAAGAAAAACATTGTGGCTCCTTTCAATGTAAGGTCAACTAAGCAGGAATTAAGCAAGAAGTATGCCAGGCAGGAGAAAAGCCTTTACAGGCTTGCTTGACGCTTCTCTTAGAGCGATCCTCATCCCTTTAGCTCGTTTAAAATATGCTAATGTCTGTCATTGTTTTGACGGTTGCCAGGTTTGAGGTTGTATTTAAGGAAAATGTTGATATACGTGCCGTACACAGGTATCTAAAAAAGTGAGGATAAGGAGAACAATAATGGAATTTGATCCAGGAAAAAGCCGGTACCTCATAATAAAACTCAGGACCACTTCGCCACACAATTTTTCTGCGCTACCACAGTATCTTCCGCTGGTCCATAGTCATTACCAGCAAAGGCACGGGCTCCTATCACTCTCGTTTACACAGGAGGGCCAAGAGGATGTTGAAAAAGTGCTAAAAGGCTTCGTAAGCCATTTTCCACAGGCTGATATACTGGAGACTTCTCTTTCACCCTCGCCCGCACCTGTGGGTTACATAAAAAGATTTTCTGAAAAACTAGTTCTCCATTGCCCTGAAAACAACGAGCCCTCGCCAGAAGGCCATATGGTGGTGAGGAGCTCCCTATCATTTGGCAGTGGCTTTCACCCTACTACAGAGATCTGCATGTCTTTGCTGGAGGAGGCATTTTCACGAAAAGAGGTTGAGCGGGTATTCGATCTTGGTACGGGGAGCGGAATACTTGCTCTCGCTGCTTACAAACTGGGTGTCAAACGAGTGTTAGCGGCTGATATTGACTTGAAGGCATGTGTTGAGGCACTGGACAACGTGAGATGCAATTGTGCCGAGAATGGGATCTATGTGGTCAACGGATCCCATTCATCCGCAAGAGACGGAAGCTTTGACCTCCTTCTGGCAAACCTTACTGTAAGCACAATATTGACTATTGGGGCGCATTTGCCCCCGGTCCTCAAAGAGGGAGGATTGATGATACTGTCGGGATTTACACCAGAGCAGTTTCCGGAGATAGAAAAGGCCGTCGAATCACCGAGGATCCTTCAAAAGATGGATCGTGAAGGCTGGGCAGGCTTTCTAGCTGCGGTTGAAGCTTAAGTGGGGGTCACAAAAAAATTGGCGGAAGTGCATGGGAATCGAACCCACCTGCGGGGGTTTTAGCCCCGCACACCGGATTTGAAGTCCGGGAGCCCCACCAGTGAGCTATCCACTTCCGCCCGTATTCAGGATGCGAAAATATTTTAAGAATCAGGACAGGCTTTGTCAATAGGAGATCAAGGCCAACGAATGTGTACGTCAGCCAAGGTACTCTATAATGATCTTTAGTATCCTGCGGATAGGCTCTGCCGCACCCCACAAAAGCTGATCGCCCACGGTAAATGCTGAAACGTACTCAGGGCCCATGAGCATCTTTCTTATTCTGCCTATGGGAACGGATAGGGTACCGCTTACAGCAGCGGGCGTCAGCTCTTTAATAGTCAATTCCTTTTCATTTGGGATAATTTTTACCCATTGGTTACCTTCAGAGATTATGGTTTCAATTTGGCTTACCGAGACGTCTTTCCTCAATTTAATGGTAAGGGCCTGGCTGTGACACCGCATCGCCCCCACGCGCACGCAAACACCGTCCACCGGGATGGGAGGGTCAGCCTGAAGGATCTTATTGCTCTCTACGTAGCCCTTCCATTCCTCCCGTGTCTGACCGTTTTCCATGGGAGAATCTATCCATGGGATAAGGCTTCCTGCGAGGGGGACACCGAAGTTATCCACCGGGAAAGAATCACTTCGCAGGGTCTCAGTAACGGCCTTGTCAAGCTCGATAGCCGTTGTCGCAGGATCGGCCAGCAAAGGCTCGCTGACCTTTCCCAGGGCCACCATCTGTGCCATCAATTCTTTCATATTCTTTGCCCCGGCGCCTGAGGCTGCCTGATATGTCATGGACGATATCCATTCCACCAGCCTCTCGGCAAAAAGGCCTGACAGGGCCATCAGCATAAGGCTGACCGTGCAATTACCACCCACATATGTCTTGATGCCCTCTTCAA
>JALVSJ010000078.1:0-12796 GCA_027024445.1 Desulfobacterales bacterium | reverse complement strand
CCACATTGGAAGTGCTAAAAAAGGTTGCCTCATATCCTTGAAAATCGCCTTCCTCCCTCATGCGGCCCATTAAAACGGAGCCGACCATTCCTCTCCATCCTACAAAACCTACCTTCAGCATGGATAATTTCCTCCTCCTGGTACTAAGTAGTTCAGATAGAAATAAATAGATTGTCGTTATTGCGCAAGGAAAAAATGTCCTCTTGCCCAGGAGAGCACTAAGCGATATAAAGGAAGTCAGGATATCTTGTGCCCTGAAGTCGAGTAGAGAGGAGGAAAATTAGAAGACGCATGGACCTCTGGACGGTAGCCCTTGTTGTATTTTTTCTCAATGTCCCATTCGGTTACTGGAGAGCTAATGTGGAAAAGCTGTCGAGGCAGTGGCTCCTCGCAATCCACATCCCTGTCCCTTTCGTCATAGCGCTTCGAATCTTTAGTGGCCTTGGGTGGGCATTTTACACTTTTCCTGTGCTGGTAGGTGCCTTTTTTGCTGGCCAGCTTTCAGGCGGTCTCATGCTCAGATGGTGGAAGAAATGGGCGCGGGCAGAGGTGAGTTCTTGCCTTGCAATGAATCTATTGAGAGAGATTCGAGCCTCAAAAGTAGGACCTGTCGCTTAACCTCTCCCGAACACCTTTTCTTTTCTGTAAGTCAGATACCGCTCCGAGATAACGTTAAGTGGCTTAGTGGCCGTACGGAAGTTTCCGTGAAGTGCCCAGAATACGTCTGCTAGGGTGGGGTTTCTCCCCTCCTCATATTCTGCGGCGAGTCTGTAAAATTTCTTACCCTCTTCCTCGTACTGCTGGGGGCTTATCCTCACCTTCCCCTGAATCTGAGGACGCAACTGACCTGAGAAGGGGTAGCGATACTCCCTTTCCGCATATTCGGGGAATATACCAAGAATAAAAAGGCAGATATCAGCAATTCTTTTATAAAAACGGAGCCTGTGGGGTTCATTTACCGCCTCTGAAAAAGTCATGAGAGTATGGATATCAAGGTCGCTGAAGGTAATTTTTCTCCACACGCCGGGCTTGGCCCTGAACGACAGTCTGTAGCTACTGGTCTTTATAAACGATGATAACATGTCCGCAAGATAGGTGATCAAAGATTCATTGGACATGAGTTCTGCGATGTCTGGGGTGTCAAATATCGGAATCTTGGAAGTCCCGGATTTTTCCACGGTAAATCTTGCCTCTTGCAGATCTTTAGCTGCCTTTCTGAGCAATATCTCAAAGAACAGGGCAGGGGAAATCTTGAGGAAGATTTCTTTGTCATCTACGACCCGTCTAAATACCTTTTCATCGGAAATGAACGTGTTTCTGAAATCTTCGTCTTCATCAATAATTTGTTTGAGCTTTGTCTTATCGGCCACGTCAGGAGAAGCCGACTCCACCAAGAATTCAAGGTCTCTGTCGGTCAGCTTTAGACTCAATTTGCCTTTGGAACCCATAGAAATGCGTCACCTACCTCCTTATCAGAGTCTCGTTCACTGCTCACCGCCCCCGGAACAAGGTCCAGTAGGATGCCTTATTGCCAATTATATGCAAAAAGGAGACCATCTTTAATCTATGATTTATTGCCAGCAGACGGGGAGTGCCTAGGGCACCACCTGGAAATGGACAACTCTTAGGAGTTCATTATTGGGTCCCAGGATTTCTACTCTCCACTCTCCCGTTTCATGTAACTGAATGATTTTAGAGCTATAAGTCCGCCAGTTAGGAGAGTTAACTTGCAATGCTACCCTTGCTCTCTCCTTTTCCTTGTAGTACCAGACATGGAATATTTCTGTAGGCTCCTGGGCACCAATAATTCGCGTAAAGCAGTATAACTTTCCAAGGCTAGAGGAAAAGGTGGTGTTTTCTCCCTGACACTGAAGGTCCACTACATCTAAACAAATGGCAGCTTCAGCGACCTGTACAGGTGATGCTTCAGTAACTATTGCAGAAAGACCTAGAATTGTGACAATACCAACAAATAACGCTAACAACTGAGCAGTGGATTTTCGTATCCTGTGCATTTATGCCACACCTCCTATTCCATGCTGTTATCTTTACAGAGTGCACGAAATTATTAGTTTTAATTTAATCACAAAATACTGGATTCCGCAACTCAAATTGGTCAGCGCGCCCGGGACGAAAAAAATAGATTTGCACAATACAGCACAGGGTTGGTAGTGTAAGAAAAATTAATAGAGAGGTCAGCCGTTGCTTGAGCGTACGTTCATGCATATCTCGGGAATCGGTCGAAAAACAGAGACGCTTCTCTGGCGCAAGGGGATACACACCTGGTACCATTTTCTGGACCACGGCTCAGAAATCTTTTCCCCATCCAGAGACAGGTATATCAGGGAACAACTGCGTGACTCCATCAATAACAAGACGAATATAGCTTTTTTCAAGGACCGGCTTTGCACAGACGAAATGTGGCGGCTTTTTCAGACATTCCGTAACAGGTGTGTGTACCTGGACATCGAGACAACAGGGGGATATCAGGGGATAAATGATATCACAGTCATCGGTATATATGATGGCCGTGACTATCTTACATTCATTAACGGTAAGAATCTTGAAGAGTTCGAATCCGCTATCTGTGATTATGACCTGGTTATAACATTCAATGGAAGTACATTTGATCTCCCTTTTATAAAGAAGTGGTATAGAAACATCACTTTGCCCCCTGCACATATTGATTTGAGGTTCCTGTTGAAAAGGCTTGGTTATAAAGGTGGATTGAAAAGGATAGAAAAGGATATGGGTATCAGTAGAGAAGAGGATATCTGCGACATGAACGGCTATGATGCAGTGATGTTGTGGAAGGCCTATGAGTGGGGCGACAAAGAAGCACTGAATGTACTGTTGCGTTATAATAAAGCAGATGTGGTTAACCTTGAGAGGCTCATGGAGTTTTGTTATGAAAGGATGAAGGAGCTTATCCTGGGAGTAATCTAGGTTGCCAGCAATTGCTCAATCTCTTTTAATGAAGGAATGCCGGGCTGGGCACCTATGTACCCGCACTTGAGGGCTGCCGCTGCAGCAGCAAATCGCATGCACTCCGCCATGCTGGAGCCATTGAGCAGGCTGTAAATATACGCACCGTGATAGACATCCCCTGCGCCCGTAGTGTCCACCGCATCAACTGGAAAGGCAGGTTGCTCATAGAAAACGCCCTCCTCATCGAGCCCCACACTGCCCCTCCTTCCCAGCGTGATGACCACTTGCCTGGGGCCAAGGGACTTTAGGGCCTTGAGTGCCCGCCTGGGATCAGTATCCCTGCCCACCAACGGCTCAGCAAAGGTCTCTGATGCGATCAAGATATCCACCAGGGAAACCAATTCCTTGCTGCCTTCTCTCATGGTGCCAGCGTCAATCACAACGGTTATCTCCCGGGCCTTAGCCTGTCTTGCGGCTTCCATTGATGCCTCTATCATGAGGCCATCGAGGTGAAGCACTCTCGCGGAAGGAAATAGTGAAAGATCAACGTCAGATGGTGAGAGCGGTGGTACTGTGCCGCGATGCCAAAAAATGGTACGTGCACCATCTGGTGATATGGCAATGAATGCGAATTGAGAAGTGTAGCCGGGGGTTACTTTCAACAGGGTGATGTCTATGTTGTGTTGGATGAGATTGTCTATGATACGGTTTCCTATGTAGTCGTCAGAGACTGAGCCCATGAATGAGCCCTTCACGCCCAACTTTGCCAGGGTAACCATAGCGGTGGAGGCCGGGCCCCCGCATTCTATGGCCAATTGCGTCAGCTCAACCTTACCGTCTTCAGGGGGATAGGCCGGTACCCGGCCCAAATAATCAACGCATGCCTGCCCCAGGCCAACCACCTTGACGTCCTTGCTGGTCTGCCTCATGCCCATATCGGTACCAGGTAAAATTGACTCCCCCTGAAACTGGAGGCTCAGCCCAGTTTCTCCAATTCGGCGGTTACTTTTTGGATATGGTCTTTTACCTTGTAAATCAAAGGGGATGACGGAAATCGCTCAACTAATGATTTAAGTATTTCAAGGCAAGATCTGAGGTAGCGTTCTTTCTTCTCAGGATCTTCGGATTTTTTTGCTGCCAGGAAGAGCCTTGCAGCCTTGTTTCGCTTCTGGTTAATAATTCCCTGGATTGCGGCATTCTTTAGCCTCGCCAGCTCAATATTATCCACCGAATCTTCGTTGAGAAGAGTTAGCTTGGAAAGGGCCTCGTCATATCTTTCATTTTCAACAAGTGATTCAGCCTCCTTTAACACCTGGCTCTGTGCAGACAGTACTGATATCCTTTCTTGTAAGAACTGATCCTCCTTGGAGTCAACTTCCTTTATGGCTTCTGAGAGCCGTTGGAGCTCCTTTTGTGATGTGGTTTGGTGTCTTCTTTTCTTTAACAGTTCCCTGGCCCTCTCAAATTTCCTGTCCTCGACAAGCACCTGTATCTGGGCCAAGAATTGATCCAGGGAGGGCACTGAGGCAGCTTGACCCTCTGATACATTTTGTTGGGATTCCACAGTGGAAGAGGCCCATGAGGACTCCTTTGCTGGAATTTTTGATGGGAGAGAACGGAGATAAGCCGTCAGGCGGGCCTTCTCTCTTTGTCTCTCGTCAAGCAGGTCCTGCGCCTTCTCATAGTTTCGCAGTGCCGCTTCCTTATCTCCAACTTTGAGGTGCCATCGTGCCAGGTTGATCCTTAAAACAATCAGGTCAGGACGTGTTTGGAGTTTATTGGCTATTTGCTCGCCAATCGCGATGGCGTCCTTAAGCATTCCCTGGTGGGCCAGGGATAAAGCAAAGACAAGGCCAATCTCTGGGGTTAGAGCATCGGGGCCAAAGGTCTCTTTAAGATTAATGCATAGGTCAATCACTGTCTTGTAATTTTCTGACAGATATGCATCCAGGATTTCATTGACCTTTTCACTGAAAGCCCCGATTACAGAGCTTGCTTTTCCTCCTAGTTGGGGGCGGCGGGAAAGATAGAGTTCCTCCAACGCGTTAAGGCTATAGAATAATCTTCGGGTGCTGTCCCTGTAATACTTACGCTCATTCATATTGGGAGGCGGATTTTTAATTTGCCTGTAGGCTTCCAACAATGAATACAGAGTAGTCCTCTCCGAAACCGTTAGATCCTTTCTCTCTAAGGCCTTTGTAATTCTATCAATCCTCTCTTGTATTAAACTTGGCTCCACGGGGGGAGCTAACATGACTTCACTAGGGCGCTGTGCAGGTGGGCGTCCTTCCCACATGGGTGCACATTTGGTAAGAATCAAGACACATAGTATGGGTATTGATACATTCAGGACTCTTCTCATTTGGGATTCCCTCCAACAGGCTCGAACAGTCGAAGTGGATTTAGCTGGCCTTTGTGTTCAAGAGCATCTGTCAATACCTCCGGCAGTATTTTTTCGCTTCCAAAGTAGCCTGATTGCGTCCCCAAAATAGGCAATCCTGTAACAGGGGATACAGGGACACTTATCAGCCCTACACGCTCTGTGCTTTGGTCTCTAAGTGTTTCAAAGGCCAGATCAGCCAGTTGAATGTTTCTCGCATAAACCGGACTATTAACCACAGCCCTTGCCGTATCTATCCACAAAGGCAAGGCACCAGAGGCCCCGTATATTGCCGTATGCTTTGATTTCATTGGCCTATTATTATCATATCCCACATAGCTCGCTATAACAAATCCTTTTGAGCTGTCCCAGGCAGGCGCTCGTGAATCAAAGCCGGGCACAAAACCTGCGAAACTGGAGTTTGTGAAGTTATTGGCGGTCCCTGTCTTTCCGTATGCGGGAACAGGTATTTTCACGGATAGGTCATGGCTCTTTATGTCAAGCGTTACGGCTGATTTTGCCCTCCGCCCAGTCCCGTGCAAGACAACATTGCGCAGGATGTCCTTTATCAAAGCTGTCTGTCGGTCAGTGAGCACGCTCACGGGCTCGGGACTATATTCCCATAACACCTCCCCATTGCGGTCCTCAATCTTTGTAATGATAGGAACTCCTCCAGGACCTCTTATGTCATCTAGAGGGTAGACCTTACCGCTCATTATGGTTTGATAGGCCAATGCTGCTTCGATAATGCTGATTGAATTGGGCCCTAGAGGGAAGGAGAGAACTTTATCCAAGGGTGTGGAGATTCCAAGGGTTTTGGCAAGATTCACCACATAAGTCAGATTAACGAGAATTCTGAAATCGGGTACTTTCCATAGGACTTCCATGTCATATCTCTTGTGGCCAAGGAGCACTCTATAAAGCCTTGCCGTCACTTTGTCCAGGATACTGATGACCCTTGAGGGCAAAAGCCCTTCTATCCATATATCCTCAGGCTTTAACCCTTCAAAATGATCAGCTATCCAGTTCAATGTGAGAGGGACGTAATAGTCTCTGAGCGAAGAGGGTGGAGTCTTCAAAAAATAGGCTACATGAGAAGAGGTATTGGGCCTGATTGACTTATAGAAGCCCTTGAGGTTTCGGCTCAGCTCAGGCAGTATCTCGCTTACTGGCTTAGTACCCAATTCATTGTCCACCAGGATGCGAATCCTGGCCAGAGAGGTTTTCATCGCCTCATTTGCCTGTTTGAGCCTCGTAAAGCCGAAGCGCACCAGCTCATCTTTCCCTTCATACTCATCGGGAATAGCACTCGGGTCAATCTCCCAATGCAATCTGTCTACCACCTCCAGCAGGTCCTCATACCCCTCAAAAATGAGGTCTGGCTGCGCTTCTTTCTTGGCGGATCCAAAAGCTGCCTTCATCAACGAACCTTGATTCACAATAACACCATATCTATCCCGTATACGGTTCTTGTATTCCAGATAGGTTTCATCATTTCTCCTGGCCAGTCCCAGCATTTCCGCCACCTGTCGAAATTCTGAGAGGTTAAGCCTGTCCGTAAGGTGATACAGGAGCCATACTGTAGCGAGGTTTTCTGACTTGACCCCAGCCCAGGCCATGGAAACTACATCTGATTTGGGATCGTGATCCGGCCGGGGGAAGTATTTCGTGCCCTCAAATTCATAAATATCTCTTCGGTTTGGCAATTGATCCAGATTGGTCCATTTGAGCTGAAGGGCCGCCGTATATACTATTGGCTTGAATATAGAGCCCAACTGCCTCTTAGCATCTACGGCTCTGTTAAAAAAGCGGTTGTAAAATCCGCCGATCATTGCCTTGACCATCCCATCATGAAGAACAATAATCGCGCCATTTAACTCAGGAACCGTGGTGAGAGCCAGCTTTTTTTGTGGGCCGTTATGAAGCCCGTGGAATAATTGAACCCAAATAAGATCACCCTGATGAAATCTTGCCAAGAAAGCACGCAGTTCTCGGTCGTCCAGCCGTGCCCACAACCCAACTTTCCATTTTAGCCACGCCTCAGCTACAGGTTTGATACCCTCATAGCTTATTACTCCTCCCCCTTCTTTCCAACCCACCACAAGGCATGCGTCAGGGTTATTTGGGTCCGTGTGCGTTATTCTGGCTAGAAATGGAATGGCCCTCCGGACCTTGCGAAACTTGCCTTCCTCTTTGTGAACATCTTCTTCCCCAGCTTTCGCATACCCGTTAAGGAGGACATCCATATATGGGAGCCTTACCCTGAGGCTCTGGAGCGCTGCTTCCTGGATTTGCTTGTTTATAGAGGTAAAAATCTTTATCCCAGAGGTTGCGATGTTATCTATGCCCATTTGATGAAATATCTTCTGGAAATAGGGTGAGTCCAACTGCTCTTTTACGTAATCCAGTACAACATTAAGTTTGTAACTGATAGTCCCTTTTCTGAACGGAACGGGCTGCGCTTTGGCTATTCTGTATTCCTCCTCTGAGATAAAGTGAAGCTTCAACATATTCCTCAGCACGTGGTTCTTGCGCTCCATAGCCAGCCGGAGGGTTCTCTGACGTTCAGCCTCGGTCTTTTTTATAAACGGATTGTATCGATTGGGGGCTTGCACTGATCCAGCTATGAAAGCACACTCGACCAGATTCAGGTCCTTTACATCCTTGTTGAAAAAATACTTGGCAGCTATTCCCAGGCCCTTTCCATATCCTGCCACAAAGAATTGGTTCACATACATCTCAAGGATCTCTTGCTTTGTGTAGTAACGCTCCAGTAGGAATGCCTGGATAAGCTCTTTCAGCTTAGCCATTAACGACCTTCTCTCGCGTTTGAAGATGTTCTTTGCAGTCTGCTGCGTGAGGGTACTGCCCCCCTGGACTACTCTACCTGCTTTCAGATTAACAAAAAGGGCCCTCAGGATTGCCTTGAAATCGACACCATGGTGATGAAAGAAGTTCTTGTCTTCCGCCGCCACCAGCGCCTTGATAAAGGTCTTGGGGATTTCCTTGTATGGAACATACTTGCGGTGGGTTTTCTCAAAAAACACCCCTATGGGTGTTACGCCGTCGTCGTAGTAAACAGGGCTTTCCGAATTGATTACCTGAAGAATAATCCCCTTCTTGATCCTGGTGGAGGCATCCCTGGTTACCTCCACGTACATTAGGGTAAAAAACACGCACGGTATAAGGATCAGCACGACGAGAAGGCTGAGTATTATTTTTTTCCTCGTTACTTTCATCTCAAGAGTTCACCTGATATAAGGAGGCGTCGAAAAATATCTTTAAGATTCAGCCCTCTTAGTTTCAGGCCTTTTCTCCCGTATTTCATATTGGCCTCAATGACATACCACTGCCCCTTGGAAAATATAAGATCAAGCCCAACATCATTGAACCTGCACTTCCTTGCCGCATGCCGGGCAATCTCCAGGGGCTCGGGTGGGATATCGTCAAAACTGATCTTCCCTCCCTGGGATATGTTGGTCTTGAACGATCCTGGTGCTGCGATCCTCCAGTATGCAAGAATAATATTGTAGTTCACCAGAATGACTCGAAGGTCACGGTCGTGCTGGAGGTATTCCTGAATATATGCCACATTGGTAAGTCGCAGGTATAATTCCAGGTCCTCATGTGACTCTATCTTGAAAACACCTCTTCCCCTGGCCGATGAGCGCGGTAGCTTTGCCACGAAAGGAAATACAAAATCCTTCAAGATCTCGTTGAAATGCAAATGGTAGTACACCCTGGTCCTGGGGTGGGGAATACCAAGCATGTGAAACAGGGTGGTCTGCTTGATTTTGTCATCCGCATAGAGATAGGTCTCAAGGCTGGGGAAAATTTTACTGCCAATTGTTGACAAGAACTGGGCATAGTTCAGAGTGGGAAATAATACAAGTTCAGAACGGGTAATCAGGGTCCTCTCCTGCGGGGTATAATCAAAAAAGTTGGGTTTTACTCCCAGGGTCAGCACCTCTGGTACCCCCAAGAGCCTGCTTCCAAGTGCTACAAATTGCATGGATAATTGCCCCTCGGGAAAATGATAGACATCATGATCCCCTGGTCACCCAGCCCCTCACAAGCTCCGCCTTTTGTCTTGCCCGGGCCAGGATCTCGGAAAGGTCCAGGGTGAGCAGGTTCCTGTTTTCCATCACCAATCTCCCGTTTATTATTGTGTGGCGAACATCGCTACCTCGTGCAGCATAGACAATGTGGGAATAAGGGTTGTACATTGGAGTGAGATGGGGCTTATGGGTATCCACCACAATAACATCAGCTTTTTTCCCTTTTTCAATGGAACCAACAAGTTGTTCCAGCCCCAGGACCTTAGCTGCCTCTACCGTAGCCATCTTCAGTACGGTGAGGGCGTCTGTCACGGTGGGATCCATTTTACTTACCTTGTGAAGCTTGGCGGTGGTGTCCATTTCCCCAAACATATCAAGATTGTTGTTTGAGGCGCAGCCATCTGTTCCTATCCCAACAGCGATCCCCCTTTCCAACATGTCCGGTACTGGTGCGATGCCTGAAGCGAGTTTCATGTTACTCTCGGGGTTGTGCACCACCCTCACACCACCTTCCCGGAGGAGATCCAGTTCATCGGGATCAAGGTGCACGCAGTGATCAGCAATAAGGTTTTCATTGAGAAGACCCAGGTCCAAGAGGTGCTTGACGGGCCGTTTTCCATATTTCTCTACCACCTGGTCTATCTCATCTCTTGTCTCGGCCAGATGCGTGATGAGAGGCACACCATATTTAGAAGCAAGATCAGCAGCTTTTTCCAGCAGCGAAGGGCTGCAAGTGAAAAGTGAGTGGGGCTCCACGGCAACTGATACAAGGGGATCGTCTTGCCATTTCTGGATCATATTTTCAGTGTAGCGAAAGCCCTCATCCAATTGGCCATAGTTAGGGGAGGGAAAATCATACAGGACCTCGCCGACAAGGCATCTCATTCCCGATTCACGCGCTGCCTCTGCCACCTGTTCCTCAAACAGGTACATGTCGCAGAATGTGGTGGTCCCCGATAGGATCATTTCCGCGCAACCAAGCAGTGCCCCGACCTTCACAAAATCCTCATCCATATTTCTTTCTACAGGGAAAATATAATGGGTCAGCCAATCCATAAGAGGCAGGTCATCGGCCAATCCCCTAAAAAGCGTCATGGGTACGTGGGTGTGGCAGTTTATGAGACCTGGGAGAACTAACCCTTTCTGGGCATCCAGTAGCTTAGCACTTTCATATTGTGGTGGGAGCCCCGCCTCCACATCAACTATCGTATCGCCACTGACAGACACATATCCATTGTCGACTATGGTGGAGTTTGAGTCCATTGTGACAATGGTAGCATTGTGAATACAGAGCGTTACTTCAGAACTCAAGGTCCACCTCCGTTCCAGGCTTCATGGAATCTGCTAAATATTTTCAACAACGGCCTCGCAGAGCGAGGCTAGCCGAGGGCTCGCTGCCTCAGCGGCTCTGATGACGTCTTTAATATCCGTTTTCTCCATGCAGTCGGGCAGATTAACGTTGGTAATGACTGCAATGACCATGACTTTTATCCCGCAGTGCACTGCGGCAATGACTTCGGGAATAGTGGACATACCCACTGCATCAGCACCTATCATCCTCAGGAATCTCGTCTCTGCTGGTGTCTCAAGGCTGGGGCCCAGCACCCCAACATACACTCCCTCCCTCAGAGCCATTCCCTGTCTCAGGGCCTGATCTCTTGCAATGGCCAGTAGCCTGCTGTCATATACCTGTGTCATGTCAGGGAACCGTGGGCCGAATTCATCCGTGTTAGGTCCCACAAGTGGGTTTGTTCCCATGAGGTTTATATGGTCCAGGACAAGCATCAGGTCCCCAGCAGAGAACGCGGGATTCAAACCCCCAGCCGCACTACAAATAATCAGGTGTTTCACCCCGAGCAGGGACATGACTCGAATGGGAATTGCTATGTCCTGGGCACTGTAGCCTTCATAAAGATGAAACCTTCCCTCCATGATCAAGACATCTTTTGTCCCGAGGCTCCCAAAGGCAAGCGTTCCCTTGTGTCCCTCAGTGGTTGATACGGGGAAACCAGGTATCTGGGAGTAGGGGATGCGCCCTGTCAATCTGGCTTTTTCCGAAATGGCACCTAAGCCGGTTCCGGCAACAAGGGCGATAGTAGGCCTTGTCCCCTCCAAATGGGACACGATATGAGCCTTTGCCTCACGAATTTTTTCCATCATTTGCTTCCTCATTTAAGCCCATCCCATTATTAGAGTTGCCTCCAAAAGTCAATCTTAACAGCTTCGTAAAAAGTCCATCTGCGGCGTTGCCTGCCTGAATGCCTGTAGCAGACAGGGCAGACAAGCCTTTCTGCCGCCAATAGCACACAAGCCTTTCTGTGCCAGTTGAAGACCCTTTTCAGACTGCCTCTGACTCCTTACAGGGAGGCGGTCCTCCCCGCCTGCCTGAATGGCTGTCTGCCGGCGGGCAGGCCATACGGGATGCCTGAGGGAGTTGCGATAGGCTGATTCATTCATGACTCAAGCATCCCTGCTCGGACCGCCCTGGGGGCTGTGGTGAAGGCTCATCCGGTAGATGCAGTCTTCCAAGGGTCTTCCAACTGGCACTCATATACGTCACTCCACAAGAATAGCTCGCCTTACATCGGCCTGCTGCAGGCAGGTCTCGGGCTTGTTACTGTGCCGTCTCTAGCGCTCCCTTTTGCGAAATCATCCTTCTTACTCTTACAGGATGTACTTATAGTTCATCCGACTTAGGCGTACTTTTAGGAAATTTTGGATGTTACAGGTTCTGTTCCTTTTTCTTCGGTTCCGAGCCTCCCGGGCTGGTATTTTCAGTGACTTATCCACGGGGGAGTCTTGCCCCCTCCGCATTCCCGGCACTCAACTCTTTAGAGGGAGTGTAGTTTGAGAAGACATTAACATAACTTATATAGACTATGTTCCCATCAACCTCTCTTGTAAAGGTTGAGTCCCGGGCTGCGGTTTCCCCCATAGATAAGTCACGAAAATACGAAGCCCTCCCGACACTCACTACGAAAAAGGAACAGAACCTGTTTGGGCTTTTTGGAAATCCCTGACTCCAAAAGTACGCAAGATCCGGATGAACGGTATTATTGGCTTTCCCCTTATCTGGGAGACGACTGAAAGCTAGTTATCAATAATACCGGGCTTATCAACTCAAGACCATAAAAAACTGAAAAGTTTTTCATAGTTGGTAAAAAATTACACAATAAAAGTAGCGAAAAAATTACCATATTGTGAAGCGATTTTCATGTGGCGTTAAATTGCCTTATATTTCAAGTGGTTAGGAAGTAGCATTATTGGGACAACGTGGCACGGGGCCTGCTATAGTATATACAGCGCGGAGGTTCGTTGACAAATTGCCTGAGATGACTAAAATATACAGTGTTGGGGAAATGAGGGGTGTGAAGATGGAAGGAGATCTAGGTGACAAGCCGCACATATGGGGCCTCACAAAGGCCCTCGC
>JALVSJ010000077.1 GCA_027024445.1 Desulfobacterales bacterium | reverse complement strand
TTTTCTGCTGGAGGCTATTATTCCAAGGATTTCCGTGCTGATGAGCAGATCTCCTCTAATGTATGGGTGAACTACGGGTCCCAGTGCTGGGGTATTAAGGTCGTGGCGCAGAGGGAAGATGAGGATACACGCTTTATGGTCCTTTTTGAATTGAAGGGATTGGGGCAATTCAGGGCATGGTAGATGTGGCACTTTGAATAGCCGGGGGCTCACGCTCACCTCTTAGCAAAAGGGCACAATCTTGGCCGATCGGGGTATAAATAGGTTAAAGGCTCAAGGCGCAAGGCGTTAGGCACAAAAGAAATAAGCTTTTTCACTTGGCTGCGAGTGCCTGAGCCGTTACGCTTGAGGTACCACATATCCGCTTTCTCTCACTGATAAGTGGCAGTCGGACAGTGCCCTTCCGTCAGTCACTACCAAAGGGAACCATTACTACCCTTTGGATTGATGCATCAGGGAGCAAAGTGGTCCCTAGCTGGTGCCCATCCACAAATTAATTTCGGGCATGAGCGAGTTTCCGCTCCAGAAATGAGAATTTTTGCGCAAGATCAAGGACACTGGGGACCCGCCCGAAGGGTGGGGAGTCCAAGCGAAGCGCGGACAAATCAAGGGATTACGCGGAGGCGTACTATAGTACGTCGCACCTGCCTGCCGCCCGCATTCAGGCAGGCAAGGAATCCCGCAGATTGACGCAGAGATTGCGGAAAAAGGCCATTTCTGGATGGAAACTAGCTGGTTTTGTGGTGGGCCAGGAAATCCAGCGCAAGGACCATTGCACAGCCCAGTCCCATGAGGGCAAAGGCCCAGATGGTTCTCATGTCAATTGGCCCGGGCAGGATATTCTGATAGATCTCGAACGTGCCGGTGCCCCCTGCCGCAATTACGTGCACTGCCTTTTTCCAGGGCCATATTTTCCTTAGTGACCCAAGCATGAATCCAGTGAGGATGGAGACAATGAGGTCATGATGCCTGGCGAACAACCATCCCAGTAATCTTGAGAAAAGCACTATCCCCACGCACGCACCCCCGGCCACAGTCGCCAGCACAAATAGGTCCCTGTTATTGAGGGCCTGCAGCACATACTGGTACTTTCCCAACAGCACCAGGATAAAGGCACCAGAGATTCCGGGGAGAATCATGGCGCATATGGCCACGGCGCCACTGAGGAAAAGATACCAGGGTGCGTTTGGTGTCTTGGCTGGAATGAGCCCCACAAGCCAAAATGCCACGGCTGCCCCAAGTACACCCGCAATTATGACCATGGGCGACCACCGGTTAACGCGCCTGCTCACAGTAATGACCGAGGCACTAATAAGTCCGAAGAAAAATGACCAGATAAGTAAAGGCTCATTCTGCAGCAACCAGGCGAGGATGCGGGCCAGCGACACAATGGCCAGCCCTATTCCGCTAACAACGGCGACTAGGAACCGCCATTTGACCCTCTCCATGGCTTCTCTGAAATGCCCCCTGAGCAGAAGGAGGATGAATCTCGAGTCAAAGGATTTGATGGAAAATATCAGTTCCTCGTAAATGCCCAGGATAAATGCCATGGTGCCCCCCGACACTCCCGGGATAACGTCTGAGGCACCCATACAGATACCTTTCAAAGTCAGGACCAAATAATCGGTGAGAGACCTGCTATTTCCTTTTCCAGGTTGTTCCATTGTGCTCTCTATTCAAGTGCCTTTATGATTCCTATTCATTTGATGAGGCTTCGAGATCCTTTACGGCTGTTATCACAAGAAGATAAGTGCTACTAGTCCTGCAAAGAAGCAATAAGGCGCAAAATAGGCCAGGCGTCCCCTCTTTACCACCGCCATCAAGATCTTAAGGCACAAAAATCCAACGGTGGCCGAGGTAATGAAACCAGCAGCAAGGCTAGCTAGAGGTACGGAAGTGATGTTTTGATCGTGTAGCTGAAGCAACAAGGCTCCGACGATTGCAGGGATCGAGATAAGAAATGAAAATCTACCTGCAAGTTCTCTGTCCAGGCCACATAGCAGCCCGCAGGCAATAGTGGTCCCAGAGCGGGAAATGCCTGGGATGATGGCAAGACCTTGGGCGGCTCCAACAAGCAGTGCCGTAATTAGGCCAACCTCTTTGCGTGAAGTGTACCTGGCGGGGATAAAATGCGTAGAACCAATAATTGC
Organism: Desulfobacterales bacterium; assembly: GCA_027024445.1. Lineage (GTDB taxonomy): Bacteria > Desulfobacterota > DSM-4660 > Desulfatiglandales > Desulfatiglandaceae > B111-G9. The sequence continues at coordinate 112 of JALVSJ010000077.1, read as the reverse complement.
GCCAGTAACCAAAAGCATTACTGACACTGTGGATACCGAGCTGAACATGGCCTCAAGGGGATGCTTGAAAAAAAGGCCTATGAGTCCTGTAGGTATACACGCTATTATTATC
>JALVSJ010000076.1 GCA_027024445.1 Desulfobacterales bacterium | reverse complement strand
CTTTATGGGGCACTGTCCCCTATTGAACAGAGGAATCTTCCAGAAACTGCGTGTACTGGGTCTTTGCATGCCAATGACGAATTTATTGGGCTTTCCGGTTTTCTTGTCCACAGAGTCGGCCACCACACCGGCCATTACCGCGCCTACAAAGCCCAGGCCCATTACCACGACAATTTCGTAACCCTGGGATCTTTTCTCGTTGACCAGCTTTTCCAGTCTCTCGTATTCCTTTTGATAATCTGCCTCCTCAGGCAATTTGAACTTTTCACCTTCCGGACTTATGGAGTAATCCATGGGTTTCCTCCTATTAATGTTATGAAAAGTTAATCGGCCGAAGCCATAGTTTTATAAAGAGCGAAAAATCTAGGGACGCCTTGCCTGGTTGTGAGCGCTATGAATGAGCTAAACTGAACTAGATAGAGTAAACCTATGAAGGAGTCAACAAAAAGGCTCTTAGGAATTGGAGTTAGTCAATCTTGGCCCTGTACAGGCGCAGGCTGTTGCTTACAACGGTGATACTGCTCATGGCCATTGCAAGGGCAGCCAAAATAGGATGGAGGTTTCGGAGGAAGGCAGGAAGGTGTGCGAAAGGATGCAAGACCCCGGCGGCTATGGGAATTAGTGCGACATTGTAAAAGAAGGCCCAGAATAGATTTTGCTTTACTGCCCTCATGGTGGCCCTGCCCAGTCGAATGGCCCGGGGCACGCCTCGCAGGTCACCGCTTGCGAGGATGACATCTGCGGTCTCCATTGCCACATCAGTACCGGTTCCTATTGCGATGCCGACGTCAGCCTGGGCAAGGGCAGGAGCATCATTGATCCCGTCGCCAACCATCGCAACTCTATGGGCGGATCCTTGCAGCTCTTTCACTTTCCGAGACTTCTCTTCCGGTCTCACCCGGGCCACCACATCGTCTATGCCCACCTGCTTTGCTAAGGCCCTGGCGGTCACTTCATTGTCCCCCGTAAGCATGACCACGTTGAGCCCCATACGGTGTAGATCCGCAATGGCCTCAGAGGACTCGGGCTTCAGGGTGTCTGCCAGGGCCAGGAGCCCGGCGGGCCTGCTGTCAACAACGACTACTGCCACCGTTTTGCCTTGATCCTGTAACGCCCGTATTTGCTCCGAGATCCCTGAAAGATCAATACCGCTTTCCTCGAACCACTCGGGCTTACCCACTTTTACGGTTTTATCTCCCAGCTTGCCAGTTACACCCATGCCCCCTTCAGCCCTGAACTCTTCGGGGTCCTGAAGCTCAATCCCCCTGCGCTCCGCCTCTTGCGCCACGGCACGGCCCAATGGATGCTCAGAGCCCTTTTCAACGGAGCCTGCAAGGCTCAGTAGTTCCTCGTCGCTGTTACAAACCGGATTAAGGCAGAGGATATCCACCACGGAAGGCTCTCCCTTGGTGAGGGTGCCGGTCTTGTCCAGCACGACAGTGCTAAGAGATGAAGAGGCCTCCAGGGCGTCGGTGTTCTTGAAGAGTATACCCTTTTCCGCGCCCCTTCCCGTGCCTGCCATAATAGCTGTTGGGGTAGCCAGCCCAAGGGCACACGGGCACGCGATAACAAGCACCGCCACCAGCCTTATCATGGCCGGGACAAACGCGCCTCCAGCGATCCACCAGATTAGAAATGTGATGAACGCGATACCGATTACTCCGGGGACAAAGACAGCAGCCACCTTGTCAGCCAGGGCCTGGATGGGCGGTTTGCCACCCTGGGCCTCACGGACCAGCCGGATTATCTGGGCCAGGGCAGTGTCTTTTCCTACCTTAGTGGCCTTGAACTTGAGCAGCCCCTGACCGTTTACGGTGCCAGCAGCAAGTACATCACCCTTGGACTTATCAACGGGAATGGGCTCACCAGTGAGCATTGATTCATCAACAGAAGAGGCTCCCTCCACCACCACTCCATCAACCGGGATCCTCTCCCCGGGGCGGACCACAACGAGGTCTCCAACCTTGACCTGGGAAATGGGCACTTCCTTTTCCTGTCCATCAACAATGATGGTGGCCGTCTTTGGGGTGAGGTCCATTAGCTTGCGTATGGCACTGCCAGTCTTTCCCTTTGCCCTGACCTCAAGCATCTTGCCTAATTTGATCAGGGTTATAATAACGGCCGAGGTCTCAAAGTAGACGTGTTGACCAACTGCAGGGAAAAGTAATACAGCCACTGAGTAGAAATAGGCCACGGAAGAGCCCATGGCCACCAGTACGTCCATATTGGCACTGCCGCTGCGCAGGCTCTTCCACCCCCCGGTGTAGTAATCCCATC
>JALVSJ010000075.1:1768-2281 GCA_027024445.1 Desulfobacterales bacterium | reverse complement strand
GAATGAAGCAGATTCAGATCTTTGCTGTATTCATGCCGCTAATGGAACTGTTGAGCTCGTTCGGAGTGGCCCTTATTCTATGGTATGGTGGGGGCAAGGTGATACAGGACCGACTGACTCTCGGCGCTCTGGTTGCATTCCTTAGCTATATCCAAATGTTTTTCAAACCAATCCGCGATATCTCAGAGAAATACAATATCATGCAATCAGCTATGGCCTCGATAGAGAGAATCTTTCAGTTCATGGACTACCGCGAGGTGTTGCCAGAGCCCGTCCGAGCAAAGGCCCCTGAGTCCGTTATGGGTCACCTCAGGGCAGAGGGGCTGAGTTTTTCTTATAATGGCCAGGCCCTGGTGCTCCGCAATGTATCATTTGAACTCAAACCCGGAGAGGTATTGGGTATAGTGGGGCACACGGGCAGTGGAAAGACCACATTGGCCAATCTGTTGCTCAGGATGTATGATCCAGATCAAGGAACAATTTACCTCGACGGTATTGAGCTGCCTAGCTGGC
>JALVSJ010000075.1:0-1758 GCA_027024445.1 Desulfobacterales bacterium | reverse complement strand
GAATGAAGCAGATTCAGATCTTTGCTGTATTCATGCCGCTAATGGAACTGTTGAGCTCGTTCGGAGTGGCCCTTATTCTATGGTATGGTGGGGGCAAGGTGATACAGGACCGACTGACTCTCGGCGCTCTGGTTGCATTCCTTAGCTATATCCAAATGTTTTTCAAACCAATCCGCGATATCTCGGAGAAATACAATATCATGCAATCAGCTATGGCCTCAATAGAGAGAATCTTTCAGTTCATGGACTACCGCGAGGTGTTGCCAGAGCCCGTCCGAGCAAAGGCCCCTGAGTCCGTTATGGGTCACCTCAGGGCAGAGGGGCTGAGTTTTTCTTATAATGGCCAGGACCTGGTCCTCCGCAATGTATCATTTGAACTCAAACCCGGAGAGGTATTGGGTATAGTGGGGCACACGGGCAGTGGAAAGACCACATTAGCCAATCTGTTGCTCAGGATGTATGATCCAGATCAAGGAACAATTTACCTCGACGGTATTGAGCTGCCTAGCTGGCCTGTCGACATACTGCGAAAGGAGATCGCCCCTGTTATGCAGGATGTCTTCTTGTTCTCGGGGAGTATTGAAGAGAATATAAGGCTGGGAAGAGAGCATATTTCCCATGAGGACCTGCTCCAGACACTACGAATCACAAACCTTTATGAAATGGTCCAAGCCCTGCCCCAGGGGATTCATCATCCAGTAGGGGAAAGAGGCATCAGCCTTTCCGCGGGGCAGCAGCAGTTGTTGTCCTTTGCGAGGGCCATTGCGGGAAGGCCCCAGATACTGGTTTTGGACGAAGCCACATCCAGTGTTGATCCTGAAACAGAGGCCATCATCAGAGACGCGATGGCCAGGATAACCCGCAAGCAGACCACCCTGATAATAGCCCACCGACTCTCTACAGTGAGAAATGCACACAAGATCCTTGTGCTACACAGGGGTGAGATACGGGAGCGCGGCACGCACGACGAACTTATGGGAGCCAGAGGTATTTATTACAGGCTCAATATGCTTCAGGAAAAGCTGAAAGCCTCATGAAAACTCCTGTAGTCCTCCTGCCGGATCCCTCTCAGGGGGTCAAGGGGAAATTTTGGACACAAACAATCAAGAATAACCTTGACATGACAAAGATAAGAGATATTTAATTGTTATTGGCTCTCAGCCATTGCGAATCTGAATGTGGAGGCCGCCCGGATGTTAGGGCACCGTATGAAAGTACCGATATTTCAGCCCCCGGAGGATGCCAATTGCCTCGGGGGGCTTACTACTCGGCCTAGTGCGGACACCACTGGCTGACATATACCCGCTGTTGTGAAGGTTGCGCTGGCACCTGCGATTGCAAATACACGCTCAGGTCGTCGGTACCCATATTGCTTTCAGTTGATCTGCTGATGTTACTTTCACCAAGGATCCTCCTTCCCCTAGCTCCTTTGAACCTCTGAACATACCATTTACACCTGGAGATACTACTTAGACCCATTTCTCGGAAATTTTTCCCTAATCTCTTTCAAGACAAGGAGGAGATAATGAAAAGAGCAATGTTTTTTCTAGACCAAAAGGACATGCCGACTCATTGGTATAACATTCAAGCAGACCTTCCCGAACCGCTTCCTCCCGTTCTCCACCCGGCTACAGGAAAACCCATAGGTCCCGAAGACCTCGCACCCCTTTTTCCAATGGAGTTAATAAAGCAAGAGGTCAGTACGGAAAGATGGATAGAAATACCAGAGGAAGTCCAAGAGGTCTATCGAACCTGGAG
>JALVSJ010000074.1:743-2281 GCA_027024445.1 Desulfobacterales bacterium | reverse complement strand
TGGATTCCAATCTATGATAAGTCTGATTTGCCCGGCTACTACATGGCCATAGGCACAAGCGGTAACCAGTATAAGACTGCTCCTGTGGTTGGAGTCTTGATGGCCGAGTTGATCGAGTACTGTGAAAATGGCAACGACCATGACAACAAGCCCCTGCAACTGTATCTTAAACACATAGATACAACCATAGATGTAGGCTTTTTCTCACGAAAAAGGGAGATCAACAAGGAAAGTAGTTTTTCCGTGAATGGTTAGTATGTGAAGTGGCTACAAAATGGTATTAAAGGAGAGGGACATGATGTTAATTGTGGGAGAGTTGATTAACGCCAGCAGAAAGGTCGTAGGGGAAGCAATTGAAAAGCGGGACAAGGGGACAATCCAGAAAGTAGCAAAGGATCAGTTTGAAGCTGGTGCTGACTATATTGACGTCAATGCAGGGATTTTTGTGGGTAAGGAGCCAGAATATCTCACATGGTTGGTTGAGACGGTGCAGGAAAGTGTGGATGGACCGTGTGCTATTGATAGCCCTGATCCAAAGGCCATAGAGGCGGCGCTCAAGGTGCACAAAGGCATACCGATGATAAATTCCATCTCGTTGGAGAAGGAAAGATATGAACAGTTACTTCCTATCATATCAGGGACCGAGTACAAGATCATTGCCCTATGCATGAGTGATGAAGGCATGCCACAGACCACTGACCAGAGGATGACAATTGCAGATAGGCTTATAAACGGCCTGGTGCAGAACGGGATCGCCCTTGATAACATATATGTGGATCCTCTGGTTCAGCCTGTTGCTACAGATAGTAGATTCGGTATAGAGTTTCTCAATGCAGTGGCAAAAATCATGACTACGTTTGATGGCGTTCATACCATATGTGGGCTGTCTAATATTTCCTATGGATTGCCCGAGCGTAAGTTTTTGAATCAGGTCTTCATGGCAATGGCCATAGCAAAAGGATTGGATGGCGCTATTGTCAACCCTCTGGACAAGCCAATGATGGCAACCATAGCTGCTGCTGAGGCACTTGCGGGAAGAGATGAGTTTTGCATGAATTATATTGAGGCTTACAGGGGAGGGCGATTTAACTTTTGAAACAGAAATAGGATGTGGAGTTGAAAAACTGTTATGCCACTCAGAGCCCCTAGCTTGGTTTAGCTGTAAGAAGCAGATTTTCAATGGCCACTGCCACGGGTCCGCTGAGGCCATGGAGGAGCATAAGGTCTTCCTTTCTGAATGCATAGGGCCTGGTGAGGGAGTCCACGTAAATGGCCCCCCTTACCCTGTTGTTGCTGATCATTGGAACGCACATGAGGGACTTTATCCTCAGAGTACCGATACTTTCTGAAAGTTCAGCACCGGATTCATACTTGGTATTGGACATCCGTATAGATTTCCCCGTATGTAGGGTTCTTTCGAGGATTTGGCGACTGTACGCGGATACCACGTCTTTTTGCCCTGACCTTGTACGGCTCAGAACGGTGGTAATGGTCAGGGTATCCGGGTCAAAGAGGGCTATGGTGGCCCTGTCTATACG
>JALVSJ010000074.1:0-733 GCA_027024445.1 Desulfobacterales bacterium | reverse complement strand
CCTTTTCACATAGCTCATGAATGGAAAATTTTCCTTTCATGAGTTCCCCAAGCTCCGCTATGAGTTGCATGTTTCTGGCGATGCTTCTGCGTTCTGACCTAATCTGGGTGTTATCCACCGAATCAGGCGATGTCCTTACCATCGCCCTCCTGGAAGAGGGGGGTATAAGACCACTGTCCAGGCCCGTGAGCTGAATCACTGTGTCCCCCATTGTAAGGATATCGGACTCTCCCACTTCAATGCCCTCTCCGGGTTGAATGCGCTTCCCATTGAGTTTTGTCCCGTTAGTGCTCTTGAGGTCTTCCACGAACAGCTTGTTGCCCAAAGAAAACAGTTTCACCTGTTTTCTGGAGATGGTAGCGTCCTTTATCTGGATGTCATTTTTCGAGGACCTGCCCACAAAGACAGTACTCTTGTCGATCTCAAAGCTCTGGCCCTTCATGGGGCCTTTTATTATGCGAAGTTTTACGGGCATCAGTTAAACCTTTTTATTCCATACAGATATGACCGATATACTGGATAGGCATTTTATCACCCAGTGGGGAAATTGCAAGTAATACTAATAATCGGCTGGCTGGGGAATATGCTGTAATCCTCGTCATTTTTTTGACAGGAGAAAAGCCCCCTCATCCTTGCAGAAGGCCGTGTTTCAATCTTTTTCCTCTTGCCTTGCTGAGGGGAGAACCATGTGGCTATTGGGGCCGGGGCGCGAGACAGCCCCCTTGTACCAGTG
>JALVSJ010000073.1 GCA_027024445.1 Desulfobacterales bacterium | reverse complement strand
GTGGAACTGATGGTCTGACCATTGGTAGTTTTCTCATTACTAGAGGTGGTCCCCTGGACATCAGATACTCCTGAATGAAGTAGGCCAAGTGTTTCTAATATGTTGGAACTATCGTGGAAACTCTGGCTACCATCAATCTGAAGCCTGTATTTGGTAACACCATTTTCTGTCTGTGTAACAACAGACGCTGTTACTCCGGCAATGGAGGCATTATTAATCTTTGTTTTGATTTCCTCTAGAGAATCCGAAGATAGGTCAATGGCCACGTCTTGGTAGACACCATTGCCATCTTGGATTTGTATTGTGCCTGTCTGAGTGGTACTGAGGCCCAGGAGCGACTTAACGTCCTGAGTAGAGCTGGAAAACAGATCAGACTGTGCACCATTAGTAATGTCGTTCTTGACAGTTTCCACATCATCCTTCCAGCCAAAGGCCTGTAGTATGTCAGAGGATGAAGCATTTTGAAGACCAATCCCGTCAGCTCCAGTGGTGTCGCTAGTTAGAATGAGCCTATAGTCATTGGACCCATAACTGATTATACTTGCCGTAACTCCAGTAGGGTTGGATCCGGCATTGGCTGCGTTAATTTTGTCTCTAACGCTCGCAAGGGTATCAGTTGATGCGATATGAATAGCGACCCCATTAATTAGCATGTCGCCCTCGTAGGAACTCCCAAGGGCATCATCTAGGGAATCAAATGAAGATGAGGAAAGTTTCTGAGCTGTGGCTACGGACGAGATCTGTATTGTATATGTGCCGGGGGATGCGGTAGTTGATGCGGTAGCGTTCATCAGGCTGGAGGCGCTTACACTGCTGTTGTCAGAGTACATGTTGGCTGTATAAAGATTGAAGTCTTCAGGATCCTTTAGGTCGCCGACAGATGATTTTAAGGCTAGCAGTTTTGTATTAAAGGATTGCCACTCAGAGAGTTTATTCTCATAGTCAGATTTCTGGCTCTCTACAAGATCCACTGGCCGGTGTTCGATCTTCATCAAGTCATCAATTATGCTTCTCCAATCCAACCCACTAGCCAGTCCACTTATCAATTGTGTACTTAATGCCATCGCACAAACTCCTATACTTTGAAGGCTATGTTACTTTATCTACAGTTCCTATCGGAAAAGCGTGGATAGGACTTAAGGGGTTTAGAGGAAGACCATGAGGAAGGATTCTTTTGTTTTTTCAATACCTTTCAACACAAGAAGACTCCAATTAACCGTAATTTAACTTCAATTGTAATAAGTGGAGATAATGTGAAAGGTCAGTCTTTCCAACCATGGACTCCGATAAGATCCACGAAACGACAGCCTCCCAGGTTTTTCTGGACAATATCTCCGTTTTTTTTGGTTATTTTTATGAGGTCTTGGCTGAATTTTCCGCCTACGGGTATTACAAGTCTGCCGCCATCGGCCAATTGATCTAGAAGTGGCTGTGGAACCCTTGGTGCTCCCGCAGTAACTATGATGGCATCAAAAGGTGCATACTCCTCCCAGCCCAACGTGCCGTCAAATGCCTTGAAAAGGATATTGGTATAACCCAGTTCCCATAGCTTTTTCCTGGCTTGTTCAAGAAGAGGACGTATCCGCTCAACTGTATATACCTTTTCACACAGCTCAGCTAAAATGGCTGTCTGGTAGCCGCTTCCAGTACCGATTTCCAAAGTGTGTTCAGGGCCTTTGAGCTCTAGGGCCTGGGTCATGAGCGCAACGATGTAAGGCTGGGAGATGGTTTGCTTGTGCCCTATGGGAAGGGGATGGTCATTATAGGCTTCGCCTCGGAGGGCTTCCTCTACAAAAAGATGACGAGGAACCTTCAGCATTGCGTCCAGTACCCTTTGATCTTTGATACCCCTGGGTATCAACTGGGTCTTGACCATTCGTTCTCGTGCGAGGCGGTAATCGTGGGACATAGCAAAAAAAGTTATAAGTTATGAGTTATAAGTTATGAGTTTGAGTCTAAACGTCTCTACGTGTCCAGTGATCATAACAAAGAAATGGATTTAAGTAAACAGAACCACATGTATTTATTGATAATTTCTAGCAACTCCTTGACAAGAAGAAGTGTGGGTGATAATCGTCAATCTTTTCAATCAAAAGGTAACTGGAGGGAGGCATGACCTTTCAAGAGCTAATTATGACCCTTGAAAAATACTGGGCTGACAGAGGGTGCATTATTCAGCAACCCTATGATATCGAAGTTGGCGCGGGAACAATGAACCCTGCCACTCTGTTGCGTGTGCTTGGCCCCGAGCCTTGGGCTGTTGCTTATGTGGAGCCTTCTAGACGGCCAACGGATGGCCGTTATGGAGAAAATCCGAACCGTCTTGGCCATTATTATCAGTATCAGGTCATCTTGAAACCCTCTCCATTAGAGATTCAAGACATTTACCTGGGGAGTTTGAAAGCTCTAGGAATTGATCCTCTGGAACATGATATAAGATTTGTAGAGGACGATTGGGATTCCCCAAATGTGGGGGCTTCTGGGCTAGGTTGGGAGGTGTGGCTTGACGGCATGGAGATCACTCAGTTTACCTATTTCCAGCAGGCAGGTAGCATAAGGCTTGATCCAATTTCAGTTGAAATTACCTACGGTCTAGAGCGCATTGCAATGTATTTGCAGGAAAAGGACAATGTCTTTGATCTCATGTGGAACGACACGATTACATACGGAGACGTCCACAAAAAGGGCGAATGGGAACTTTCGGTCTACCATTTCGAAGAGGCTGACGTAGAGATGCTTCTGAAGACCTTCGACATGTATGAAAGAGAATCTATAAGGCTGAGTGAAAAAGGACTGGTGTTGCCCGCTTACGACTATTGTCTCAAGTGCTCACATATATTTAATATTTTGGATGCAAGGGGCGCAATAAGCGTGACCCAGAGAACACAGTTCATTGATCGAATACGCAACCTGGCACGGCTGGCTGCAAGGAACTATGTGGCTCAGAGAGAAGAAATGGGTTTCCCCCTACTGAATGCAGGAGTGAGTCAAAGTGCCCAGGGTAAATAAAGCTCAAGAATTGATGATCTCGATTTTATTTACACTCCCAATTTTTTTGCGAGGGAATTGATAATGGCTGAATTGCTTCTAGAGATAGGAACAGAAGAAATACCTTCGGGTTACTTGAACGATGCACTCAAGGAATTTAAAAAGATCACGGCAAGTAAACTGCAGGCACTCCGCATCAAAGTGTCTAGCGATATTAAGGCCTATGGCACCCCCCGACGCATAGTCCTGGTGGCTCTTAACCTTGCTGATAAACAGGAGGATATTGTAGAAGAAGTTGTCGGTCCCCCGAAGAACGTGGCCTATTCCACGGAAGGTGAGCCCACAAAGGCAGCACTCGGATTTGCGCAGAGACAGGGGGTTGACGTGAAGGATCTGGGTGTGAAGAGTACGCCAAAAGGTGAATATGTTTGTGTGAAACGGAAGATTGCGGGGCTTCCCACCCGGGAGATACTCTCAGAGGCGTTACCTGAGCTAATATCTGAGATACCATGGCCGAAGTCCATGCGGTGGGGAAATATAGGGTTTTCTTTTGTTAGACCTATCCACTGGATCCTTGCGTTGCTCGACGGGCAAGTCATACCGTTTGAATTGGCAGGTCTGCGGAGTGGAAATAAGACCCGAGGACACCGTTTTATGGCCCCGACGGAAGTAGAGGTAAATGGTGTTGAAGATTATATTGAGAAAATGAAAAAGGCGTGGGTCATGATTGACCCAGAGGAAAGACAAAAACGTGTTGTGGAAGTTGCCGAAAAAGCTGCAGCAGAAGTGGGTGGGACCCCTTCTGAGGACCAGGAACTGGTATCGACAGTGGCCAACTTAGTGGAATTTCCTTCTGCTGTATGTGGAAGTTTTGAAGAAAGATTTCTGGCTCTGCCCGAGGAAGTCCTAATAACAGCTATGAGGGAGCACCAGCGGTATTTTGCAGTAAGAGATAGAAATGGGATCCTGATGGCGAATTTCGTGACCATAAACAACACCATTGCCAAAGACCCGGCAGTAGTGAGAAAAGGGAATGAAAGGGTACTTCGGGCCAGACTTACTGATGCAGAATTCTTCTTTCAGGAAGACAGAAAGAGACCCTTGATTGATCGGCTGGAAGACCTTAAGGAGGTGATATATCAGGCTGATCTCGGGACTTCGTATCAAAAGGTGATGCGGTTCTCAGAGCTCGCTGATTTCTTGGCAAAAGCGATCGCACCACAAATGCTGGACGCCGTTTCCCTGACATGTAGACTTTGCAAATGTGATCTTGTGACCCATATGGTGGATGAATTTCCCTCTCTTCAGGGGAAGATGGGAGAAATATATGCCCGGCTGGACGGGCACCCAGAAGAAGTATGTATAGGTATCTGCGAACATTATATGCCGGCGCGGGCAAGGGGTGAATTGCCGGGGGGCCTCATTGGAGCGATCGTTGGAATGGCAGACAGGATGGACACAATAGTAGGGTGCTTCGCTGTAGGACTGGAGCCTACCGGTACGGCAGACCCCTTTGCACTCAGGCGACACGCCCTTGCCATACTTCGCATCCTAGAAGATATCTCTGCTCCTGTTTCTTTAGCCGACTTTGTTAAAAAAGCGGCTGAAATTTTAGAAAAAGACATTTCGTTTGATAAGACAGCAATAATTTCTCGTGTGATGGACTTTTTCAGGGAGCGTTACAAGCAATTGATGCTCCGCAGTGGGTATGGTTCGGACGAAATAGAGGCGGTGATTTCGGCTGAATTTGATAGGATTGATTTGCTGAGACCGCGCCTGGTTGCCTTGAAAGAATTTGCTCAGACTGGTGAGCAATTCGAGGCACTCGCGCTGACATTCAAGCGAGTAAGAAACATCTTGAAAAAGGCGGATAGGCGATATGAGGTAGATCCGTCAGGGTTTAAGGAGAAATGTGAAGTCGATCTGTGGAATCTCTTTCAGGGATCCAGAGAAAACTTGGAGGGGTATCTAGCGAAAGGAGATTACGCGAGCGCCCTTGAAATGCTCAAGGACTTTAGAGGGCCTGTGGATAGATTCTTTGAGGAAGTTGAAATCCTGACCAAAGATGATGAGCGTCTGAGACAAAATAGGCTGGCTTTGCTCCAGGCCATTGAGCAACTGTTCCTCAAGGTAGCCGATTTTTCAAAATTCTCCATCTAGAGGCAGAGTGGAAAGAGTTACTCTTTCTGTCACCGCCGAGCCAGCATTTTTTCTATGTTTCTTTTTTAGGAGAATGTAGAGCTCCCCTTGATGCTTCATATGGCCTGCAGCTACTTCGGCATAACGGTCGGAGCCCCAAAAGATATCAGCACGTCCTGCTCCTTTTATAGCGCCCCCAGTATCTTGGTTTAAGACGAAGCGTGAAAAAGGTACCCATTTAATTATCTTACCCTGTGTGTCCAGGACCGGTTTCTTGCAATGGATAAATCCGAGCGCACCTTTAGGGAAAAGACGGGTATCTAAAGCTATTGATCTACCAGGGGTAAGGGGCACGCCAATGTTTCCCAGTGGGCCACGGTCAAGAATCCTGAAAAACACGTAGGATGGATTCTGGGCAAGAATTTTTTCCAGCAGAAAGGGATGATTATGTAAGAATTCTCTTATTTTTTGCATGGACATCTCCTCTCTGTCTATATAGCCCATTTTGATCATGTAGCGCCCAATGCTTTTGTAAGGGTGGCCATTGGATGCCGCGTAGCCCACGCGTATGCTTCGGCCAGATGGAAACATAAGTCGGCCAGAGCCCTGAATCTGTAAAAAAAGAACATCGACGGGGTCCTTAAGCCATGCTATTTCAAGATTTTTTCCTTTTAAGACCTTTCTGATGTCAATATCATCCCTAGAGTAGTATGGGACCACGAATCTGCCCTGCAGCCTCCCCATTAGCCTGAGGCCCTGAAACCTTTTCCTAAATAAAGAAAGGTCAATGGTCACCAGATCATCTGGGATCGCGTATATGGGGAACTTGAAAACCTGGTTTTTGACCAAGCTGGCTTCATAGGTGGGTTCAAAGTAGCCTGTGAAAAGGACTCTGCCTGTCCTGGGCATCCCCGCGGCCTTCATTACTATGAACTGGCGCTTGATTTTGTTCTGGAGATCTGTGGGGGTAGGACTCGAGAGCAGGATCTGCAGCAGGCTCTGTTGAGTGTCAATAACGCGCTTGCAAGTCACTCTTTCAGAACCGTAAGAAAAGACATGATCAGGGTCCAAACGCCTGAGGTATTCAAGGTTTCTCTCAATTGCAAGTTTGAGAGAATTGAGATCAAGGTCGTCTTCGAATCTGGGGAAAAAATACCGTATGCGTTTTAAGGCCTCTTGAGGCGTTTCAGCCCGTTTTACGTAAGTGGGATAGCATCCGAATAACAATAACAAGGCAATGGTGCCGATGGCAAATAGAATAAAGAGCGGAATAGCGCAAACTGTTCTTACATATCTCATAGAAAGGGTAATGGCGTATCTGTAATACAACTCAGGGATTCTTGAATTATAGGATTAGTGTGTATATCATCTTTCCTGTTCCAGGTAAATGATGTAGGATCAAACCTGTCCAAAATCGGTTTTTGACAAGAGGCAGGGGAACGGGATGTTCCCAGAGCGGCGTCATTTCAGCTCTGAAGCAGGACAGCGGAAGGGCTGGAATCCGCAGTGAGCGGAGCCATGGATGGCGCAGCGAGCGTAGCGCCTGCCTGGCGTCAGACAGGAAGGGAATATGCCGTTTTCCTGCCAAGATAGAGTGAACTAGGAAACCTAATTTTATAAACAGTGATTCTGAGCTCATAACTTATTGAGATTATTAGGTTGACTTCTTGAACATACACCGATTTTGGACACCAATCATGTAGGATAAAACTTCACATGGTTGAAGGATAATTTCCTAAAATAGTAGCAAAAATGGCACAATTGTCACAGTCTGATGCCTGGACTGTGTTTTTTTTAACACACTGTGGTCTTTCTTGGATTACCGGATCCATTGTGTTCTGTTGCTCGTGTGACAACAGTGGCCTTATATAGAGGGGTTACGAGCTATCTATAAAGTTTAACTTTAATTTGTTGAGTCCTGGCATACATTTTGCTTGAAAAGTTGTCAAACTGGGATCC
>JALVSJ010000072.1 GCA_027024445.1 Desulfobacterales bacterium | reverse complement strand
TCCCGGGTTTAGAAACTGTCTGTAGGCCTTGTCTCCCACGATCAGCTCGATCCATTCAATGTAATGTTTTTCCTCCATTGGATGGGCTACGCTACCTACCGTAACCTTGAAACCTTCTGCTGTCTTTTCCACCACCGGAACATGCTTCTCTTTGGCGGCATCAACTGTGTTTTCAACCAGGAGTTTCATTGGCTGGTTACAGCATACTAATTCGCCTTCACCGGCATGAATTACCTCTACTATGTTCCCGCAAACTTCACATTTGTAAACCTGTAATCTCTCGGCCATTTTTTACCTCCTCATTTTTTGTTTGTTAAAGAAATAAAGTGCGAGATGTTACAACCACGCTTTGAGCGCCGAAAGGGCCGCGTCGTAATCTGGCTCCTCACCCACCTCTCCAACAAATTGAATGTAACGAATAACACCTTCTCGATCAACGACGAATATAGCTCTGGCAAGGAGACGCAGTTCTTTTATTAGCACTCCATATGCATTGCCGAAGGCTGCATCTCGATGATCTGAAAGGGTTAGCACCCTGTCAACTCCTGCTGCACCGCACCATCTCTTCTGGGCGAAAGGGAGATCCATGCTTATGACCAGAATCTGGACCTCATCTCCCAGGTTGGCTGCCTCCTCATTGAAGCGCCGTGTCTCCGTGTCGCAAACTGGTGTATCCAAAGACGGCACTGAGGCTATTAAAAGAGTTTTCCCTTTGAAAGCAGTCAATTCCACCTCTTCCAGGTCGTTATTAACCACGACAAAGTTCGGCGCCGGATCTCCCACCTTCACTTCGTTACCCACAAGGGTTACAGGGTTGCCCCTAATCGTTACAAGTCCAGTTCTTTCCGTCATCTGTGTTTCCTTTCTTTAAGAATAAGCGAGCCCTGACTATGTCAAGAACTCGAATCGTGCTCTTCTAATAATTTTCCCCGAGTAGTTCAAAGTATGCCTGGGGGTGTGCGCAAGCAGGGCAAGCCTCAGGGGCCTCGGTGCCTACATGGAGGTAACCGCAATTGCGGCATCTCCAGACGACTTCCTCATCTCTCTTGAAGACCCTACCTGCTTCTATATTGGCTGCAAGGTCATTGTATCTTTTCTCATGCTGTTTTTCAGCCACTGCAATCGCCTCGAATACGGCAGCTATGGTATCAAAACCCTCTTCTCTAGCTACCTTTGCGAATCCAGGATACATTTCACTATGTTCATATCTCTCACCCGCGGCAGCAGCCTTCAGGTTCTCAAGGGTTGTTCCAATCTTACCTGCAGGGAAACTTGCGCTCACTTGTACCTCTCCGCCCTCCAGGAATTTGAATAACCTTTTTGCATGCTCTTTTTCCTGGTTGGCAGTCTCCTCGAAAATAAAAGCCATTTGCTCGTAACCTTCCTTCTTGGCCTGACTTCCGAAATAAGTGTAACGGTTTCGTGCCTGGGATTCCCCTGCAAAAGCTGTCAAAAGGTTTTTTTCTGTTTGAGATCCTTTCAATTCTGGCATAAGTACACCTCCTTTCATCTCATTATATCATTATATGCCTTCGGACGCGACTGACCCTGGTCCGGCCAAAGGCCTGAAGCTTTTCTTGGAAGCCCCGCAGACAGGGCACTTCCAGTCATCGGGCAGGTCCTCAAACCTTGTTCCTTTGGGGATCTTGCCCTTCCTGTCACCCTTGTCCGGATTGTAGATGTATCCGCAGTTTGTCGTCTGGCACTGCCACATTTCTTCTGGTTTGGCCATAGCCCGTCTCCTTACAAAGAAAATTGTTGCATTCCTGCTCCCTCCGGAGCAAACATGTCCCTTGAAGCCCCGCAAATGGGGCAGACCCACGAGTAGGGCAGGTCAGCGAAAGGGATCCCTGGCTCTATCCCCGAGGTAGGGTCCCCGCTTTCAGGATCATATACATACCCACAAACCCCACATACGTATCTTTCCATTTCCTTCACCTCGCGCGAAATTCCCGCCTACTGGTTTAACGCCTCACCTATAGATCTGCCGTAGTCCTGGCACGCCTTAATGCCGTCAGGAGTGCCTATAATGTCCTCCTTGAGCCTCAAAGAGCCAAGGCTAGATATCTTCATCTTAAATACGAATTCTAAGGTATCAAGTATGATTTTAGGGGCATCCCCGCTATGGGTATATGAACCGAATGCACCCCCCAGCTTCCCCTCTAAATTCGCTTTTTCTGCCAGGAATAAGAAAGTCTTCATCGTCCCTATCATGTCCCTGTGATAGGTTGGTGAGCCGAATATGTAAGCATCGTAGCCTTCCAGCTCTTTTTCGTTTTTTAT
>JALVSJ010000071.1 GCA_027024445.1 Desulfobacterales bacterium | reverse complement strand
TAGATAGTTTTTTCCAGCCTCCAGGAAGGTGTACAAAGCATCTGCCCGCCAGGCAGCATTTCCGACATAACCTCTGGCCCCCAATCCTAGAACCACGTCTTCATAATGTCGGGCACTCATGAGGTCTAACTCTGTGGTGCCCACAGACACATGAAGCTTTGTGGCTACAGAGGAATGGTCAAAGGATATATCATCGGTGGCAGGATCCCTTCTCGGCACGTATAGTAATTGTAGATTGCCGGTCGTGCCAAGCGGCAATTCAATGCTGGCCATGTCGTCTCCCACCTTATATTCCTTGTCAATGGCAGAAGGCGGAAAAGGGTTGAACATATCCATTGGATTGAATATGCGTCCATTCCCCCATGTAATCCCTTGCCTCCCCAACCTTATAGTTCCCCATTCCTCTGTTACTGTCATATTAAGCCTGTCTAGTCGGTGATACAATATTGAATGGTCCGATTCGTGCACGACATCGGTCAGATCAAATAACCTGCGTTCATCATCAATGTGAGTTCTGAGAAAGGGTCCAGGTAGTATCGTGTTAAACAGCTTCTGCAATTTCCTCGTCCTGTTATAACTGTCGCCTCCTGTCCAAATGCTCTGATAGTGAATTTCTACCTGGACTTGTTCGGAAAAACTTATCTCACTGGTCAGCCTCAGTTCACCACTTCCGTCCAAGCACGTGCCGGATCCACTTGGTCAAAAAGGGTGCCTCCTTTGTGCCATGTACTAGACCCTGTAACCTTTATTCTACCACCCAGATGAAATCTGCTTCCTAGAGTTCTGCTCTCCTCGGTATTGCCAATACCGGGGGCTGTAGCCAGGGCTGGTGGGATCATGGAAAAATGAAACGCCGATACTAAGACAAGAACCACAACAAATCCTCTTATCCTGTGGCCACCTCCCATGTGATCAGACTGAATCATTCTTTCTCAGGACCATCATGTATGCGGCCGTCACGGATATGAATAAGTCTACGCGCATAAGCCATTACCATCTTGTCATGAGTTGAAAATATAAAGGTAACGCCCTTCTCTCTATTCATCTCCAACATTATCTCCAATAGACCGGCAGCAGTTTTTGAATCGAGATTTGCAGTTGGCTCATCAGCCAAGACAATGGCGGGATCAGCCACAATGGCACGTGCCACTGCAACCCGTTGTTGCTGTCCCCCACTTAGCTCAGCGGGACGGCGGTGATACAACCCTTTCAGACCCACTTCATCAAGGATATCCCTGGCCCGTTGCCCTCTCTCTTTCGTCGGTACGCCTTGAAGGAGCATAACAAATTCAACGTTCTCAACGGCACTCAAGACAGGTATGAGGTTGTAGGACTGAAACACAAATCCTATCTTTTCAAGTCGTAATCGAGCCAACTGCGACGTGGTCATCTGCGTACAATCCATGCCATCCACGATTACGGTCCCTGAGTCTGGCCTGTCCAGTCCACCGATGATGTTGAGCAGTGTGGTCTTGCCTGATCCAGAAGGCCCGGCAAGGGCAACGAACTCGCCTTTTTCGATTCTAAGGTTAATCCTGTCGAGGGCCCTCACTTCACTTGCTCCCTGCCTGTAAGTCTTACTCACATTGATGACTTCCACTATGTTCATGGAATCTCCCTTAAATCCCCCCAATCCCCCCTTTGGTAAAGGGGGGATATCTTTAGCCTCGAGCCTTTAGCATGGGGGTTATCTTCAGCCTTGAGCCTTGGCCATGGGCCTAACGCCTTATGCCTTTTGCCCCGCGCCTGAGCGTCTTAGACCTTAAACCCTCGACTTTATACCAGTTCATCTCACACATGTGCAAATGCCTCAACCGGCGTGTATCTTGCCGCTTTTAGTGCCGGGTAGCAGCTTACGATGATTCCTAGAACGAGCACCACTAGGTTTGCCAAAGCCCAGTCACGCATTTGTAAGTCAGGGAAAATAATTCTCGACATTCCGGCAAATTCTGCTCCTGCGGCAAACCTTGACAAGTCAAGCCCCCTTTTTGAAAACCATGAAATGCACATGAAGGCTGCTGTATTACCTGCGATACTCCCCAAGATCAGCAACACAAAGGACTCGACAAGGACCTCAAACAAAACCCATAGCGGTCTCATGCCAAGGGCTTGAAGCAGCCCGAACTCCCTGATCCTCTCAAGAACAGCCATTAATGTCGTATTAACTATCCCAAATCCCATAGCTATGAACACCACAATGTACCATATCAAGATAAAGTGCTCATATATCTGAAGGTAAGCCCTCAATAAAGGGAGTAGTTCCTTCCAAGTGAGAACTTCGTACTCACCCGGGTGAAAATAATCCAGCAGCGAGGCCCTCACCTGTGAGACGCCCTTGGACTTGGGTAGCAGTATTGAAATCTCAGTGATGTCATCTCCTATTCCGAGCATTTCCTGAGCTGCATCTTTCGTTACAAATACATACTGTTTCTCTGTAGATCTCAGCTCTGCACGATAAGCTCCCACTATCCTGAACGCCCTGGATGCCATCTCACCCGATGCGGATTGGCACATTACTACAAGCTTGTGACCAATCTTCGTTTCAAATGCCTCTAGTAGCGACTTGCCTACCACTATGTCGTGCCTGTCTCCCTCTGATAGATAGCGTCCGGTGGTAATAGCCCTGCCAATAAAAGAAACTTTTGCCTCTGAGGCCGGGTCTATCCCCACAAGGGTCACGCCCCCGCTATGCCGGGCGTTGGCAACCACGGCAGGCAACCTAACCCTTTGGGTCCAGAGGACTCCTTTGGGTAACATTCGACCCAATTCTTGGTTGATCCTCGCCGAACCGTGAAACCTGTGGTCAATTGAAGGATCTTCATGGAACCCCTTAGAATGTATTTGAAGGTGACCTGTGAGCGTTGAAATTCCATTTCGCACCATTCCTGTTGCTATCCCTCGCATAAAGGCACCAAGGAAAACCATACTCCACACACCAATGAACACCGCAACCAATATCACAATGGTGCGTCTCTTATTCCGCCACAAATTTCTCCATGCCATTACAAGGATCTTGTTCATACTGCTGCCATTGCTTCCACGGGTCTAAAAGACCGGATCTTGAGCGCAGGATATAATGCTACAACAGATGTCAAAATAAGTACCGCTGCAGGGCCAATTGAAATTGAGAGTAATCCTAGCCTGGGATAGAGACGCCCGGTTATCCCGAACTGAGAGAGCAGGTCCGAGGCTCCTGAGACATCTATCCCGTGAATTTGAAAATAAAGGGTAAACAGCACGCCAATGAGCATGCCAAAGCCAATTCCCACCAGGGTCAAGCCGAGAGATTCCATCAGTAACAGCTTAGTGATACGACGAGGAGTTACACCTATTGCCATCAATACCCCAAATTCTCTGGTTCTTTCGAAAATTGCCATCAAAAAGGTATTCATTATACTGAAAGCCACCACCAGAATCAGGATCAGGTAAAATATCAACCCACTTATCAAGTCCAATTCAATCCCTTGACGAAGCCCCGGCATCAATTCTTCCCAATCCAGGGCAACAAGTGGCGGATCATTCCGAATACCCTTGAGAGCTGCTGAAAGAGCCTTCTTGGATTGGGGGACATATTTCAGGGAGTCAAGTACAATGATTGCCTTATGAACTGAGCTTTCCATTGAATAGACACTTGAGAATGTTTCAAGGGGTATGAGAACAGCGGATCTATCAAGCTCAGAGATTCCCGAGCCAAAAATACCTTTCACCTTCAGGACAGTAGCAGCAATAGACCCGTCACGGCCCTGGCCCAGTACTGTTACATCATCGTTCACCGATGCGCGCAAGTTCTTTGCAAGCAAGGTACCAATGAGGGCGCCCTCTTTATCGCCTTCCTTGAGGAACCTGCCACGCCTTATCAAAGATTTCAAACGGGAAATCCGCATTTCTTTCCTGGGATCAATTCCGGTAACCAATGCGCCGTATGTCCTTTTTCCTCTGGATATCAAAGAAAATGCTTCGGACCTGAATGTGAATCCCGCAATGTGCCCGATGCTTGAGATCACTTTTTCCACCGCCTTCGGATCTTTAATAACCAGTCGTATATCTTTGTTGTCGTGATAACCCTGGGCCTGAATCTGGATGTGGCCTGTCTGTATCTTTACAGACGTGTTTATCATGGTTTCGTAGCTGCCGAACTGGAACGAAAGCATGAATATCAAGACTATGCAGGCAAAACCAATGGCACAGATGGTAAGAATGCTTCGGCGTGGATTTCGCCAGATATTCCTCCATGCAATCTTGAAATCCATTAAATCCCTATCTAGCCATGTTTCGCAATCGCGATATTGTGAAGAAACTTCCAGGGAGATCTGGCTTAAATTCAAGCTTCAGGTAGGTGATTTCTGTGTATTGCCCAATCTTATCCGCCTTTTGCATACGCCATACCTTGGGGTATAGCTTGCCTCCCATGGGCTTGATTTCCGTTGTCTTCAAAATCTTTACCGGCCGCAAATCTTCATCATAGAAAATCTCCTGGAGCCATATCAGATCTTGCCGGATCCTCAGCCTCTGTTTGCCCCAGATAACCGGTGCGTCAGGTTTGGGTATTGACTCCACGACATATACGGTCATTCCATTCATCTTCTCCATGCCAATTATCTTGTGGGTGTAATCAACTAAGAGGCTGTCAGACTTTGCAAGGTCGTTGTTTGAAAAATCAGATCCCATCCATGACTGCGCCATCATGGAAGGTGGAACTTTTATTACTCGATTGACCTTTGGGTTATACATCCACATCTCCCGACCACGTTTCAGCGTCCCGTTGCCCCTGTCCTTTGGTGGCGACATAATGAAAAAGAGGCTATCCCTCTGCCCCTTTGTCCATGCCTTGATTATCATGGTGCGCTCCCACCTCGGGCGATGAATGGTCATGCGGACTGTTGAAACTGATGCCTTTCCCCGTATGTACTCAAAGCTCTTCTCGATGAGGGTCCGGCCATCTATGGCAAGGCATGTCTCACAAGGAAACACAGTCAGAGCCCACAAGAACAGTGCCGCCGTGAGTTGCCCAGATGGAGCGGTGATTAACCCTGTTTTGTTCATTATTCTCCACCATATGAGTCTTACAGGTGCCCCAAAATGGAAAGTTTACCGAGGGTCATTCTACGGGTGAGACTTCGAAAACAAGATGATTTGTGGTTTGCACCTTATAAGGCGCTCAGGCCCTTAAGTTCACATCGCGAACTCGGTATACACGTTTGGTCAACAAAGGAGTGCTTCATCCTTCAGGTCAGCGCCAAACCTTCTGACAACCTCTTCCACAGTCAGTGAAAGTTTCTCCTCACCTGATGCGGTGAACTTCAATCGCCCTTCGTGGAGCATAATCATCTTGTTCCCATATCGAATGGCCTGATTCATATTGTGTGTTACCATAACCGTAGTCAGGTTGTTTTCACTGACAATCTTCTCCGTTAGGTCCATAACAAGTTGAGCGGTTCTTGGGTCTAAAGCAGCCGTATGTTCGTCAAGGAGCAAGAGTTTGGGGAAGGTTAGCGTGGCCATTAATAACGTTAGGGACTGCCTCTGTCCCCCTGACAGAAGACTAACAGAATCCTTAAGCCTATTCTCGAGACCCAGGTTGAGCATCGCCAGCATCTTCTTATAATACTCCCGACGAGCCTTTGGCACCCCCCTTCTCAGGCCCCTTTTCTTGCCTCTGAGGTCAGCCATTGCGAGGTTCTCCTCAATTGTCATAGAAGAAGCCGTACCCAGTAATGGGTCCTGAAAAATTCTCCCTAAGAATTTGGCTCTCTTATGCTCCGGCAAGTGGGTGACACGTTGACCATCTATATATACCTCTCCTTCGTCGGGAAAGTACGTGCCGGAAATGATATTCAGCAGTGTTGTCTTTCCAGCTCCGTTACTCCCTATGACCGTTACAAAATCTCCTTTGTCAATGTGAAGATCCAGGCCATCCAACGCCACCTTCTCGTCAACGGTCCCCTTCTTAAATATCTTCTTTATCTTTTCTAGCTTTACCATATTCCTATAAACCCGCCGCAGTCCTTGGAAGGAACATTCACACACCTCTCAAATGAAGCTTCCCCTCTTTCTCTTTTTTTAGAGCGGGAACGCCTAGCGCCAGAATTACCATGATCCCCGTAGCAAGTTTCAGGTCAGTTGGTGCAAGACCAAGCCTCAACCCTATACTTATTATGAATTTGTAAACTACAGATCCAACCAGAGCAGCCAGGGTCATCATGAAAACCGTCTTTCTACCCACCACAGACTCACCTATAATTATGGAAGCCAGACCGGCCACTATCATACCTATGCCCATACCCACGTCGGCAAAGCCCTGGTCCTGTGCTACCAGAGAGCCTGACAGTGCAACGAATGCGTTAGAAATACCCAAGCCCAATACTGTCATATTGTCAGTGTTCACACCTAGAGTACGGATCATTTGTTCGTTGTCACCCGTAGCACGCATGGCCAGGCCCATTTCTGTGTTGAGAAATAAATCGGTAAGGATCTTTATTCCTACGGCTACTACGAAAAAGAAAGCAATTATGGGAATGAATCTATTGCTTCCCATGCTCTCAAGTGGAGTCACTATTGTGTTAACAGTCAGGAGCTGTATGTTCGACCGCCCCATAATCCTGAGGTTGACCGAATACAGTATGGTCATCACCAGGATGCCCGCCAGTAGGCTGTTAATCTTTAGCTTGGTGTTGAGAACGCCAGTCAGGCATCCAGCCAGAAATCCTGCCAGTATGGCGATCAGTATCCCGTATATGGGGTTAAAGCCCTCAATAATGAGCCGAGCTGTAACAGCAGCGCCCAATGGAAAACTCCCATCCACCGTAAGATCAGGAAAGGCTAAGACGCGAAAGCTCAAAACTATTCCTAAAGCTACCAAAGAATAGGCCAGCCCCTGCTCAAGAGATACAGGAACAGCCCTCAAGAATCCGAGTAACATCATATAGACTCTTCACCCCGTTTTAAAGGAGAGGGGGCAAAGCCCCCTCTCTAATTGTCTTTCGTCCTTGTTCCGATTATGAAAAACACTGCTAACAAGAGCCGAAGTTTATCCCTTCTATTTCCCTTTCACAAGGTTTCCGTTTTCATCCCAAAGCTTGTCAGCAGCCTTCATGAGCAATGTCCTTGGGACCTTTGCAC
>JALVSJ010000070.1 GCA_027024445.1 Desulfobacterales bacterium | reverse complement strand
GTCCCAAGGACCTCTGATGACCCTTTTACAATCGGTTATGCCGGATTCCATACTTACCTGAATGGGTGCATTGATGAAGTCATGCTCTATAATGTGGCCTTGCCTGCTACCAGCGCTACTGACACCAGCGTGGAGACCCTGTATACCCTTACAAGGCCTTCGTGTTCGGGCTCTTGTTACACTGGCCCCTTGAGCGAGTATAGGATGGAAAACTATCCATGGTCTGGCACTGCAGGAGAAGTTGTTGACTCAGGCTCAGGAGGAAACAACGGGGTTGCAGCAGCTCGGGGTTCAGGTTCCATTCCCACACAGACCACTCCCTCGGGAGGCAAGGTTTGCCGCGCGGGGGTGTTTAATCGTGTTGATCGTAACAATGGGGGCTATTTGGATCTGGGAGACCCAGCAGATGGCGACCTTGATCCGGGCAGCCGTCCCTGGACCATATCCGCCTGGATAAAGTGGGATGGGTCATCGGGTGGTAACATAATATATAACAAGGAGAACCTCTATGAGGCCAGGGTATCCGGTGGCCATGTTCAGTATGCATGGCGACCCCATTGGGCATGGGACGGAGGAAATTCCTTTCCTATTGCCCAGGATACGTGGACATATGTGACAACAGTGTACGATGGACATCGCCAGATCCTGTATAAGAATGGTGAAGAGGTGTTCTCCCGTGCCCAATCAGGTGCCATGGGGGCCAATGGAAATAAGCTGCGCATAGGAGCACGGGGCAGGAACAATCCTCACCATTTCTTTGGGGGCATGATCGATGAGGTTAAGATTTATGATCGGGCATTGGCCGAGAATGAAATCGTCGAGGATATGAACGAGACACGGGACTGCGCAGCAGACAGCGTATACATCACTACTACCTCCCTGCCTGACGGGACGATCAACAGCTCATATTCCACTACCCTGACTGCCACCGGAGGTGCCACCCCTTATGGCTGGGAAATAGTACCACCAAACCCCATAAGCGGTCTGTCCATAGTCCCAAACACGGGTGAACTCCATGGGACCATCAACGTCTGTTCGGGAAGCTACAGTATCACCGTCAGAGTGACAGATGCTCATGGATCGGCAGATGAGAGAACCTTTACCCTGACCGTTGCAAATGGAACCCTCACCATAACACCGGCGGCGCCCCAGACCTTTAACTGCACAACATCAACCTTTTACCAGGATTTCACTGTTTCCGGTCAGCGCCTCGGTCCTCTTGGCAATTGGGCTATTACATGGTTGGGCACCAATCCGGGAGGGTTTCAGGTCATCAGTACGGGGGATAACACGGCAAGGTTCAGGAAGATAGGAACTTCGACGGCGGGCAACGGTTATTTGTTCAAGTTGACCGCTGAAGACAGTTCCTGTAGCGACAATCAGATAGATTCGGGCTACTATACTCTAAACATAAGTGGTGAGGGTGCGGATCAACCCTACTACGTGGGTCTTGTGGGGGAATGGCACATGGATGAGTGCACGTGGGATGGGACGGCAGACGAGGTGCTTGATACAAGCGGGACAGGTGCCCACGGGGTGAGCCATAACTTTAGTGCCTCCGATGGACCGAAGCGCTCTGTAGGGTACAATTGTTATTCCGCTGCATTGAACCTCAATGGTGTTACCAATCAATACGTAACATTAGGGAGCGCGGCTTTTCAAAATCTTGGAGATTTTTCGCTTTCCATGCGGTTCAGGATAGAAACTCTTTCCTCTTCCATCACCACGCTATTCTCGGGGGCAAGGTCTGGGGCCGATAATAGTATGCTGCTCTATTTGAACAGCTCCGGTACAAGTCTTAATACGTGGGTAAATGACGTTCAAACTGGAAGTTTTTCCATAGGATCGAGCGTCGCTGACGGACTGTGGCACCACATTGTTTGGACTAGAAGAGTTTCTGATGGAGAGGAGATCATTTATCTGGACGGTAGCCCCCTGACGGACACAAGGAGTGCGGCCGGCACTTCTAATGTGAGCTTAGGTTCAGGCGGCGTTATAATCGGGCAGGAGCAAGATAGCCTGGGAGGAGGATTTGATACCAACCAGGTGTTTCATGGATGGATTGACGAGGTGATGATTTACAACCGGCTCCTTTCCCAGGCCGAAGTAAATACCCTGCTCTCCCTGACCCATTCCTGTTCCGGGTCCTGTTACACCGGCGCTGTTGCCGAATACCGTATGGATGAGACATCATGGACGGTTGGCTCAGCGACTGTCATTGACTCCAGTGGATCTTACGATGGCGTGCCCCAGGGCAGCGCCGCAATCAATCAAACGGACAGCCACCTCTGTTATGCAGGAGAGTTTACAAACAGTGACAGTTACGTGTCGGTGAGCGGACTCCCTGTTTCCACGGCGGCAGGGAATAAGACGACGGTTACCTTCTGGATGAAATGGGGGGGAGGAGGAGGGCAAATGCCCATAGGGTTTGGGAGTCACTATGACCTTTACTTTGCTAGCAATAGCTTCGGATTCAATACTGCGTGCTCAGATGTATTTGGCGTAACTGGCGCCGGTGCTCTGGCGGGGGCGTGGCACCACGTGGCAGCCGTCTTTACCAACGACGCGCCTTCCAAGAATCTTCTTTATATCGACGGAGTCCTCCAACCATCCTCCCTCGTTGTAGGCTCCAACCAGTGCACAAGGGCGGTGTCTTCCAATTTCTACATCAGCGGGTGGGACGCAACCAACGACTACAAGTACAACGGGCTCATCGATGAACTTCACATTTACACAAGGGGGCTTTCCGCTACCGAGGTGGCGACAGACATGAACTCCACACACTCCTGCCCGGGTGGTCCTTGAGAAAAATCCAAATAATCTTCAGCGTGAGTTTTCAGCATATGGGCACTCTATGGGATTGAAGGGGATTTGCCTGGCTCTGGTTGGGTGTTGACAAACGTTTCTCTATGGTTAAGAATGGAAAAGACATGATTAAGCCAAGAGTCCCTGGAGGAAACCATGTATAGACCGATGGTCGTTTCTGGTTTGACGGTTGACCCTCTCACCAACAGCCCCATTGTCATATTAAAGGAAGTGGATGGTGACCAGACACTTCCTATCTGGATAGGGCTGCTGGAAGCCACAGCCATAGCCAGCGAACTGGAGGGGATAAAGTTCTCCAGACCAATGACCCATGATTTGTTTAAGAATCTCATGGAGATGGTGGACGTGAAGATCCGCAAGATCGAAGTGTGTGACTTGCGGAATAACACCTATTACGCCCTTATCCACTTCACCCACCAGGGCAGGGAGATGTCCATAGACGCCAGGCCAAGTGATGCCCTGGCCCTTTCGCTCAGGGTAGATGCCCCCATATTTGTTGCCGAGGAGGTCCTGAAGAAATCCTCCCAGATTGATCTCAAAGCTGAACCCGAGGACAAGTCCGAGCAGGGCAAAAAGTGGCAAGAGATTCTTGAAAATCTTAATCCTGAAGACTTTGGCAAGTACAAGATGTAGCCCAAATGATTGACCTACACACCCACTCCCTTTTCAGCGACGGCGTTCTTATCCCTGCAGAGCTTGTCCGGCGGTTCGAGGCAAAGGGATATGAAACCGTCGCCATTACCGACCATGTGGGACCCTCCAATATAGACTTGATAGTCCCTCGAATTGTCAAAGCGGCCAAAGCGCTCAACGGCAATCAATCGGTGACTGTCATACCTGGAGCAGAACTGACCCATGTCCCTCCCGCCTTGATTCGCTCACTTGCAGAGAGAGCTAGGGTATTGGGAGCGTCTCTTGTAGTTGTCCATGGGGAGACAATCGTTGAGCCAGTACCACCGGGGACAAACAGGGCGGCAATTGATGCCAAAGTTGATATCCTGGCCCACCCAGGGCTCATTACTGAACAAGAGGTGGTACTTGCCAGGGAGAACGGGGTTTTCCTGGAAATCTCCGGCCGCCACGGCCACAGCTTTACCAATGGTCACGTGGCCGCCTTGGCCTCTAAGGTGGGGGCGCCTCTTGTTCTCAATTCCGACAGTCACGCCCCCCGCGATATTCTGGACCGTGAGCTTGCTGAAAAGGTGGCGGCGGGCGCCGGCCTTGGTAGGGATTCCCTGGAGACCCTTCTTGACAATTCCAGAAAACTCATCAAAAGGTGCCTGTCGACTGGCTGAACTATCTCGGCCATTGATTTATTTTTCTCCTGTCCCGATAAGTCATATAGACCGTATAGTCATCTCACATATGCTGGTTTGGCAACCATTGTCTAATTCAAAGATTGGATGCCGTGGGGTGCAGGCAGGGAAGCGGGAGTCCCATAACATCTTGAAAAAATTGGATTCCCGCTCCCCGATCAAGTCGAGGACAAGCTTCGCGGGAATGACTTGATACAGACCACTTTCGAGTTATTCGACAGCTTCTTTGGGAGGCTTGGGGGATTCTTCGAGAGTAATACGAGGCGGTTGAAGGCAGATGCTTAAGTTGATAGCCAAAGTCGGGTTTGTTCATATTGCAGCGATTGTTATTGGCAGCCTCTGGCTCTTACTGTGGAGCATGCCTGTTCGTGGCAGGGATGGCGGAAGCAAGGTAAAGATATCAGCTCAATCCGGGCTGATTGGACCCAGGGGAATCCAGGAAGAGTGGATGGAAGTATTGTTGGGCTCCCAAAAGGTTGGGTATTC
Organism: Desulfobacterales bacterium; assembly: GCA_027024445.1. Classification (GTDB taxonomy): domain Bacteria; phylum Desulfobacterota; class DSM-4660; order Desulfatiglandales; family Desulfatiglandaceae; genus B111-G9. The sequence continues at coordinate 2,525 of JALVSJ010000070.1, read as the reverse complement.
CTTTTCAAAGATAAGTCCCACTGAGGCCGGATATACCATAAAGGAAGAGTTGTTCCTTCGTCTTAGCTTGATGGGTGTGACCAGGAACCTTCACACCACCACCGATACGTCAGTGGATCGAGATTTCTTGATGAAGAAATTCCGGTTTGAAATTAACTCAGGCCTTGTGAGTTTCCACATGGCAGGTGAGGTAAGGGGTCTATGGCTGGTGGTGGAGAGGGGAGAGGGAGAGAAAAAGTTCAGCACCCGCATCAAACTGGAGTCCCCACCAGTGGCATCTGCAGCCATCCCATTTATATTGAAAGCCCGGCACGCTGCTATGGGCCAAACCAGGATTATAACAATCTTTGATCCCTCCAGCCTGGCCTTGATAAAAGTTCCCATTACAGCAGTATCTCAAGACCAGATAAATGTTCTGGGCAAACGGTATCGCACCACAAAATACGTGAGTGAGATAATGGGCCACAAGGTGTTCTTTTGGATGAGTGAATCAGGTCAGTTGATAAAGCAATCGGGCATGATGGGGCTGACCCTTGTGCGCTCCGACGCAAACCATGCTCGCCAGGGTATCGGAGAGGGAGGCACCAAGGAACTCTATGACATGGTGGCAGTGGTGCCTGACAAGACGATCAAGAGACCGCGGAAGCTCACTTTACTGAAGGTGCGAATAAGTGGGATTAGTCCACAGGTAATCCGGCTGGATCCCTATGACACAAGGCAGGTGCTACAGGGAGATATTCTTACGATTAAGAAAGACAAACTACCGGAGAAGATCGAAGAAAAAATTCGGGTAAATCCAGGATTGAAAAAGAAAGTGTGGGGCTTCCTCAGGCCTGAAATGAATATTGAAAGCAATGGCGAGGGGATTAAGCAAAAGGCCAGGGAAATAACCAGAGGTGCACATGGTGCAATTGAGAGGGCGAGGAAACTTTTGTCCTGGGTATATAAGCATGTTGAGAAAAAACCAGTTATTGGTATTCCGAGTGCCACAGAGACCCTGAAAAACCTGGAGGGGGACTGCAACGAGCACGCCGTGCTAATGGCAGCCCTCTTAAGGGCCTCTGGTATACCTGCAAAGGTCTGTGTTGGACTGGTCTATGCCAGGGGGAAATTTTACTATCATGCCTGGAATGAGGCCTTTTTGCTGGGGAAATGGGTAAGTATGGATGCAACGTTAGGTCAGATGCCTGTTGATGCTACCCATATAAAAATTGTTCAACGTGGGCTGGACAAGCAGATGGAGATCATGAGAGTCATGGGTAGGTTGAAGCTCCACGTGCTGGAGGAGCAGTGGGGTTAGGAGTGATGAGTTGGGAGTGAGCTAAAGTGAGCTAAAGTTAGAAATTATCCCAGATTATACGCCAATATTCAAATTGCCTTGCGGAGGAAAGGGTAACACTCTTCTGGCGTCACCTGTTTGATGAAAGGCAATGGGACATCGCTTTGCTACGTTCGCAGCGCCGTCGCAAGATCCTTTTCAGACTGTATCTGACTCCTCACAGGGGGCGGTCCTTCCCGCCTGCCGCCCGGCGGGCAGGGCAGACCTGTCTGCCGTCCGGAGCCAGGCAGGCGGGATGCCTGGGCGCTTCGTGATAGGCTGCAATATCTGCAACCTGAGCATCCCTGCTCGGACCGCCGGGAGAATTCAAGGAAGGCTCATTCGGTAGTGCAGTCTTCCAAGGACCTCCCGACGCTGCTTCCCTGCCTTGTATGTTTAACTTTGGGTACTGGTTTAGTAAAGTACCCACTTATACAGGAGGTGACTATGGCGTGATAGACCGATCCTGCCTTGGGCAAATAGCTCGTCCGGCAGCAGGGTCGTCACGCCATACTCCCCCATTAACCCGAACAGTTGCGTGGGCCAGGATCCCCCTGAGCCCGAATTTTACAAGGCCGGGAAGCCTGCCTGGTGGCAGACAGGGAGGAGTTTCAAAATGTCGAACACCACAAAGTCTTTTGTAGGTATTGACGTATCCAAAAGTGAGCTAGAGATTTGGATCAGACCCACTAACAAATCCTTAACCTTTGCCAATACCGAAGATGGTATCGCACTAATGATCCAGCATCTTAAAACCCTATCTCCCTCCCTTATTGTCCTGCCTGCCCGCCGGTCAGGCGGGGAGGCTACAGGGGGCTACGAGATGGCTGCTGTCAATGCGATGGTCTCCAAAAAGCTCCCCGTAGTAGCAATTAATGCACGGCAGATCAGAGACTTCGCTAAGTCTACGGGCAAACTAGCTAAAACAGATCGTATTGACGCCCAGGTCATCGCTCATTTTGCCGAGGTTGTCCGTCCCCGCCTGACCGGCGGGCAGGCACCCTTGAGGCCTCTCAAAGACGAACAAACCCAAAGGCTTCAAGCCCTCAATACCAGACGAAGGCAAATAGTAAAAATGATCACAGCCGAGCAAAATCGCCTACACCAAGCCCCCAAATGGACAGCAAAGACTATAAAATCTCATATATCCTGGCTTAACAAAGAGCTGAAGAAAATCGACAAAGAAATCTCTAATCTCATTAAAGGC
>JALVSJ010000069.1 GCA_027024445.1 Desulfobacterales bacterium | reverse complement strand
TTGTATCTCTGAAGCAATGCCAACTAAGTGAAGCGTATTACCAGGAGTCGATAAACCTGATGCCGTTCTATGTCCTGAACGATGTTTTCCCTTGTGTTTTGTGCCCTTGGAATTATAACTTAATCCGCTCGAACAGCAAAAACAATTGTAGATGTGTCCCAGGAATGTTAACTGCTATTTCAAAGGCAAAATTCATTTAGTACACCAGATATAGTATGTCAAGCCAAAAGACCACTATATATTATATAAAAGACAGTTTTCCTATTCAACACCCCAAACAAATCTTTTGAGGGAGGATAAAACATGTCAAATAGGAATTGCAGGAGGACCGCAGCCTGCTTTCTGAGTCTTTTCCTGATAACATCATTGTACGCGCTGCTCATTGCGAGGGCTTGGGCAAGTGCTGCTCCCTCAGTTACAAACCATGCCCGGCGCTACAAGCTGCCCAATGGGCTAACAGTTATACTAAAAGAAAACCATGCCGCAAAAGTCTGCGCTGTACAGGTGTGGGTAAAAACAGGAAGCGCCAATGAGTCAGAACGGGAAGCAGGTATCACTCATCTTATTGAGCACATGATCTTCAAGGGGACTAAAAGACGTAAAACTGGAGAAATAGCTCGCACAATCGAGGCCTCTGGCGGAGAGATAAATGCGTACACGAGTTATGACCGAACAGTATATTTTGTGGAGATTGCAAGTGAGCATCTTGATACTGCTCTCGATGTATTATTGGACGCTGTGCAGCATTCCACCTTTGATCCAGTGGAACTGGCAAAGGAAAAGGAGGTGGTGCTTGAGGAGTATCGGCGTGGGCTTGATTCCCCTCAAAGGCAATTGTTCAAGGCCTTGATGAAGCTCTGCTACACCAGGCACCCCTACCGCCGACCTATCATAGGATATGAAAAAACAATTCGCTCTATTTCGCGGAGCGATATTCTTTCTTACATTGACAAATGGTACACACCGAAAAACATGTCCGTTGTGGTGGTCGGGGATTTTGAGAGCGCCCATGTTCTGGAGCGCATCAAGGACCTAACTGCCAACTTTCCTCAACGCCACGGGGCTACGCCTCGCAGGCCTGCCGAGCCTCCGCAGCGCCACTACAGGCAAAAAATACTCAGGCAAAACGTTAAACAGGTCTATCTTGACATCGCCTGGCATATACCACCCCTATCTCATTCGGACACCCCTGCCCTGGATGTGCTTGAGGTGATTCTGGGCCAGGGCAAAAGCTCAAGACTGTATTTGAAGCTCAAAGGACAGCAGAACCTAGTCCACACGATTGATGCCAGTGCCTGGGAAATGCTTGACTCTGGACTTTTTTCAATTGATGCCACATTGCAGCCTGACTCTGTCCGCTCGGCTCTAGGCAAAATCGCCTCGGTAGTAAAGCAAATCCAAAACTCACCTGTTCCTCTGGAAGAACTGCGCAAGGCCAAAAGAATTGTGGAAGCTGATTTTCTTTTTTCCATGGAGACGGTTTCAGGCCAGGCCCGGACCCTAGGGTTTTTTGAAGCCATGACAGGGAATATGAAAAATTCCGATCTCTACCTTCAGCGCATAACGTCAGTGGACTCCGAAGATCTGCGCCGGGTGGCCAGGGCCTATTTCAAGCCATCCAATATGTCCCTGGTGGTTCTTGCACCCAAAGGCACCAACCTAACCTTTCAGCCTGAGGAGGTGCAGCGCCTTTTTGCCTCTTCCGATTTGCGAGCGAACAAAAGAAAGGAATCTCAACAGACGGGAGTAATGCATGCAAAAAAGCTCGTTCTGAGCAATGGTTTGAGAGTCATCTTGAAAGAAAATCACAGTCTGCCAATTGTGTCGGTAGCCGCGGTCATCCTCGGAGGTAGCCGATTAGAGCCAGAAGGCAAGTGGGGAATCTCTAGGTTCGTCGCGAAGATGCTTACAAGGGGAACTCCGACCATGACAGCGCAAGACATCGCCCTGCAACTTGACTCAATGGGCGCAGAGCTTGAGCCCTTCTCGGGGCGAAACAGCTTTGGCATAACCGCCAAGTTCCTCAGCAAGGACCTTGCCCGTGGGATATCGATATTAGCAAATGTCCTTTCTGACCCTTCATTCCCTCAGCAGGAAATAGAAAAGGTTCGCTCTGACATGTTGCAGACCATACGCACAAAGCGCGATAGACCCATGGCACAGCTCTTTGACTTATTTTATGCCACGCTTTACAGGCAGCACCCGTACGGTCACCCCTCCACAGGTACAGAGGAGGCAATACAAAGCATAACCAGAGAGGACCTTATAAACTGGTACAAAAAGATGCGCGATCCTTCGCGAATGATAATATCAGTG
>JALVSJ010000068.1 GCA_027024445.1 Desulfobacterales bacterium | reverse complement strand
ATGCGCCCCTTAAAACACTTTATTTTGGTACGATTTAATAAGCTAACTAGTCTAAATTACTCAATTTATTAGACCCTTAATAGGCCTTTCACGCCGGCAACACCGGTTCAAATCCGGTTGGGGACGCCAGTTTTTGTTTTTGAGCGCCTTGTCTATCTGCTTTTACCAGTTGGCCGAAGCTTCTATGTTCTATGGTTAAGCACGGGGAAGACAACTATTCCTGCATTAACAGGCCCAAAATTCTCATGGCGCTATTCCATCCCCGGCCCGAGTGGAATTCTCCTCCAGAAAATTCTAATGATTTGATGATACCAGTTGAAGACGACGTGTCCATTGGCGCGAGGTTTCACCCCTGGCGCAAGGATGCGCCCACCATCCTCTTTTTTCATGGAAACGGTGAGATTGTTGCTGATTACGACGAGATCGGACCTTTATACAACCGGCACGGAGTCAACTTCTTGCCCGTGGATTACAGGGGTTACGGCCGCTCGGGTGGCCAGCCAACCATAACCTCCATGATGAAGGACTGCCATGTTATCTTTGAATTTACAAAAAAGTGGCTTAAAGACAACGGTTACTCCGGACCCTTCATTGTTATGGGGAGATCCCTTGGAAGCGCTTCGGCACTGGAACTTGCTGCCAGTTATCAAGACAAAATTGACGGACTAATAATTGAAAGCGGCTTTGCTTATGCAGGCCCTCTCCTTCGACTCCTTGGCATTGACCCCGATGCAATAGGATTTAAGGAAGAACAAGGGTTTCGCAATATCGACAAGATTTCGCAATTCCGCAAGCCAACCCTAGTTATCCACGCAGAGTTTGACCACATAATACCATTTTCTGATGGAGTGGCTCTATTTGAGGCCTGTCCAGCAAAGGAAAAGGCATTCCTGAAAATACCGAATGCCAACCACAATGACATCTTCATTCGCGGTTTAGGCGAATACATGAAAGCAATTGGGGAACTGGTCAAGATGTGCTTGAGAAGCAAAGGAACTATTGGTCTTAGCTAAGACCTCTTTCCTCTCGTATTTTCTCGTGGAGTTGCAAGAAATTTTCCGGAGGCTCTTTATCGGCCCTGCGGACTATGCTAATCGCCTCGGTAGGACATACTACCGCGCATACCCCGCATCCAATGCACCAATCAGTGTCCACTTCTGCCACATCATCTACAATTCTCACGGCATCAACAGGGCAAATATCCTCGCACGCCCCGCATCCAATGCACTCCTCCTCTTCAGTGCGGCGAATGAAATAGGATGCCATGAGGATGTCTCTTGGCACTTTCCTGCGTCTGATGATGCCCACATTCCAACAATAGTGGCCACAACAGTTACAGGTGTGCTTTATCTCACCCTTTACATTGTCCACCATGTGAACCAGGCCCTCTTTTTCCGATTCTTCAAGGATGTGTCGGGCTTCATCTTTTGATATTTCTCGCGCAAGGCCACGAGATACAACAAATTCGGCCATCTCATCATATTTGAGGCACACTTCCAGACTGTGATCGCAATCCGTCCGGCCCAAAATCCGTGCCGAAGTTCTGCACGGACAATGGGCCACGGCTACCTTTGTTACCCCCCGCAGCAGCCCCTCAATCTTCTCGTGGGGATAAACCCCTTGCATGGGCACATCCACCGTCAGAGACGCAGGAGCATATTTATAGGTCTTTGTGGACACACCGCCGTAGACCTCTCTAGTGGTGGGAACCGTGAAATACTTAAGCACCAGCCTTGCCATTTTCTTGGCGTGATCATCCTCCTGCATGCCTTTCCAAAAAAAGGTCTGGGGCATCCCATAACCAACCTGCAAAAGTGCATACCCTTGCTTCCCATCAGAGGTCGTACCCGCATAAATGAGATTGCGCATTGCGAGGGACTCCAGGGTCTCCTTTACAACACCCTCAGGGAGTGAGGCGCGCTCCGCAATGGTCTCCACATCGCATACCTGCAATGGAGGAAGGTCATTTGGAATGGCCAGGGCTACCTCTGCCTCCTGAGGGGAGAACATTTCCCTTAGGAGATCCAGGACCTCGTCCGTATAAGGGTAGCCCATCACCAGTTTCTGCAAGTGCTTTGCAAGCTTGACATATATATCAGGCACCTCTGTCCCTCCTGGGATCACGCCTCAAAAAGCTTAGGGCATAATCATTGTTAGGCTCAAGCCCACAGATTCAAATATGAGTTACGGTCAGAGATGTTCAGCGAACTTCCCCATTGTCAAATAAAGGCAGAGGGGGATAATTTCTTGAGTCAACCAAGCTTGCTTAACAGCTCTTGTGTCACTTCTTGCACGCTTGGGCGACCGTCCACTTCTACAATCTTTGGCTTCC
>JALVSJ010000067.1 GCA_027024445.1 Desulfobacterales bacterium | reverse complement strand
CTAAGCATTTGTAATTCTTCGCTTAACGCAAAATCCATGGTACTACCTCCTTATTCTTGTCTATTTGGTCTGTTTAGCCTGCTCTGTCTATTGAGTCCATTTGCTCCCTTTAGTCTGCGGAATTTGAAAGCATCTTTATAGACTATAAGAGGATAATTCGCAACCGATTTATTTACATTGTAGCTACATTTTAACTATTTCTGGTCTCCCGTTTTGCCTCCCCCCTATGAAATTGTCAAACGATCCTCGAAGGGCCTCCATACGTCATTCCTGCAAAAGCCCGCCCTATTGTCAGGCGGGTGCTGGCGTTACCGTGCTTTCATCCGATTCCTTGGAATATGACTGGTCTTGTGAAAAATCGAACGAAATATTGACTTGAAAGGTGAAATTTTTCCCATTGGCAATTGACTTTCCCTAACAAACCGGGTAAAAAGGGCCAAACTAAAATCCCTTTGGAAGAGTCGAAACAACTGTAGGAGGTCATTATATGGAGGCAATTGCAGTAAACCCAAAGGAGGGTAGATTAAAAGTATCTCCTGAATGGGCCGATGTGTGCTTTACCTGTGGCACATGTGCTGGTGGATGCCCTGTCACGGGGGTGGACGGACTGGACCCAAGGAAAGTAATACGGATGGCAGCCTTGGGCCTGGACCAGGAGGTTATTGATTCCAAATTCCCGTGGGTGTGCACCATGTGTGGTAGGTGCGAGTACGCCTGCCCGCAGGGTGTGGAGATCCTCAAGGTCATGAGGCGCGCCAGAGGGTTAAGAGAGCGAGACAAGGTACCGGGCCCAATCCACAAGGGTGTTGTCATGTGTCTGGAAAGGGGTAATAACCTGGGTATCCCCAAGGATGATTTCTTGTTCTTGTTGGCGGATTTGTCCAAAGAGATGGACGAGGATGAGGGTTTCCCGGGCTTTTACGTACCAGTAGATAAGAAGGGGGCTAACATCCTTGTGACCATTAACTCCAAGGAACCTTTTGGTGAGCCCGATGATATGAAATTTTGGTGGAGAATTTTTTATGCTGCCAGAGAGAGCTGGACCACCACTTCAGAGAACTGGGAGGGTGTCAACTGGGGTTTATTCTCGGGTGACGATGAGGCCATGAAAGAGATCACGGGCCGGATTGTAAAGAACCTGGAGGAGCTGGAGTGTAAGACACTCCTGTTGCCGGAATGAGGCCACGCATATTATGCGACTAGGCTTAGTCTGCAAACATGGTACCCAGAGGTTTTCGAGAAATATAGAGTGATTTCAGTTCACGACTTACTAAAAGAATATATTGAAACCGGCAGAATCAAGGTCGATAAATCAAAGCACCCCGAACTCACCACTTTGCACGACCCATGCAACTATGGGCGGAAAAGCCAGAAGGCCTTTGGTCATGCTTATTTTGACGAGCCCAGGTGGATTGTCCAGCAGTGCTGTGAAAATTACGCGGAAATGCAGCCCAGCAGAATGAACAATTTTTGCTGTGGCGGTGGCGGCGGAGCCTGGGCCATGCCATTTGTGGAAGAAAGAATTTACTACGGCAGGGTGAAGGCAAAGCAGATAAAGGACACGGGGGCTAAGCTGGTCATAGCGCCGTGCCACAATTGCCGCGATCAGATCATGAAGTCTCTCACCAAAGAATACGAATTGGATATAGAAACAAAGTACCTGTGGGAGTTGGTTGCTGACTCCCTTGTGGTGGAGCCTTGGAGCGAAGAAGAAATAGAAAAGGCGCGCAAGGAAAGGGATGAGCAGTACGAAAGGTTCGGTATAGATCTTGAAGAGGAGGAGTGGGAGTAATGTAACTCCCCACCAGACCGGACATAAGTTGAAGCCCCCATATCTTAGGGGGCTTCTTTTTTATGCAAAACCAGGGCCAGCTGCATCCAACTGATAGTGTATTCGCAGCAGACGGCTTGATACGAGGATGGCTATTTGCTTCATGAATAAATATGCGACCTTGTAGTCCTGCTCAATTATTTGGGTAAGTTTGTCTACTGGAAGGGCGCATACTTCCGAGTCCTCTGCAGCCCGCCCGGCGCTTACAAATCTGCCGGTAATCATGGACGAGAGCGCAAAGGCTTCGCCCGGCATTACTATGTGGATGGGCACAAACTGGGTCCTCTTTGTGGTGAGTATTTCCACCCTGCCTTTCATGAGCACCGCCAGGTTGTGTGCGGGTTCGTCCACATTGAAAAGCATCTCACCAGCCTTATAGGTGACGGGGATTCCAATTGTAGCGACCTGTTCTACCATGTTATCAGGAAACATCTTAAAAATCTTGCACTGTTTTATAAGCTGTACGGGTACCATATTCACCTCTCTCTATGCTGTTTTCTTGAGGAAATCCCGGGCCTTTGATTCATAGGTTGGACGCAGGCAATAGATCCCACAATTAAGGCACCTTTTTGCAGCGCGAAGGGCCTGCTCTTCGTCAAGACCAAGATTCACCTCTTTCCAATTCTTTTTCCTCTCCTGCACGGGCAGCCGAGGCATTACTTCGCGTCTCGACTTGGGAACCTTTTTCAGTTCCTCCCTGTCAACCAGATCAAGGGCCTTTGTCCTGAGGTTGGGGATGGGTTGAATAATGAGCTCCTCATCTTCTTTGCGATTCAGGAATTGATGGATCGACCATGTTGCCATCCTTCCCCCTGCTATGGCCTGCACAGCAATGTTGGGACCTGTTGTTATTTCTCCTGAAGCAAATACGTTAGGGATATTTGTCTGCATGGTTTCAGGGTTGACCACTATGGTCCCTCTGGGGGTGAGTTCAAGCTTTGAGAGCACTGGATCAGCCTTGATAAATTCGATGTCTGTTCCTTGTCCAATGGTTACCAGAACCGTGTCCGCGTCAATCTTCATTACCTGAGATTCGTCATATGATGGATTGAATCTACCCGTCTGGTCAAATACCGAGACACATCTTTTGAATTCGACACCTACAACTTTACCGTTTTCACCAATAATTTTCTTGGGGCCCCAACTGTTGTTAAGTATTACACCCTCGGCAAGGGCATCTTGGACCTCATGCTCCCATGCTGGCATCTCGGATCGGCTTTCCAGACAGGCCATCTGGACTTCTTCAACTCCGGGGAGCCGTAGGGCAGAAAGGGCCACATCTATTGCCACATTACCGCCACCTATCACAACCACGCGGGGTCCTATTTTAGGTTCTTTTCCCAGGGCCACCTCCCTAAGGAAGTCGATTCCAGTCATTACGCCTTCAAGATCTTCGCCTTCGACTCCGGTCCACAGTCCTCTGGGTGTGCCGGTGGCTATGAAAAATGCCTCAAATCCCTCATTGACAAGCGATTCATAGGTGATATCTTTCCCAATGTCCACGTTAGTCTTTGCCTCAATGCCAATGGAGAGCATTCCCTCGATCTCCCACTGGAGGATCTTCTTGGGGAGTCTGTATTCGGGTATACCATATCGCATTGCACCACCCAGTTCTGGCATACGCTCAAATATGGTGGGGGAATGACCCAGTCGGCGTAAGTAATAGGCGCAGGTGAGGCCTGCCGGGCCCCCGCCTATTATGGCAACCTTATGACCAGTGTCAGGGTGGACAAACACTGGTATGTGTTCACCCTTATTGTATTCCAGGTCTGCAACAAATCTCTTCAGATTATTGATGTTGACAGGTTCATCAACGTCATTGCGTCGGCACACGTCCTCACAGGGTGCCGGACACACTCTGCCAATTGCAAGGGGCATGGGCATATGCTGTTTGATGACCCTGAGTGCGTCTTCAAACCGGCCCTCTGCAATAAAGCCCAGGTACCTGGGTATTTCAATCTGGGTCGGGCACGTAGCCTGACATGGAGCTTGGCATGTGTCAGTTTGGTTCCATAACAGTATCTTTGCGCTTTCCGACACTATCCTCATTACATTTCGAGGGCACACCTTGGCACAAGTGCCGCATCCCGTACACTTGTCATAATTTATCTCGGGGAGATTGATCTCACTCATAGTAATGGCGTTAAAGGGACAATTTCTGTCGCATGTGCCAAATCCTAGACACGCATACTCGCAGCCTACAGGCCCTTCTCCAATCATATATGCGGCTCTGCAGTCCTGAACCCCGAGGTACTCATAAATGGGGGCAGCATATGCACGTCCGCCCCGGCATGACCTTTCTGAGAATTCCACTTCCCGGTATTCCACAGGGAGTCCCATCACCTTAGCAACTTCCTCGGCTGACTCCTGCCCGCCCACTACGCACACGCTCACAGGGGCCTTACCGGCTACCACTGCCCGTGCAGCATCGCTGCAGCCCGCATATCCGCACCCTCCGCAGTTTGCCCCTGCCAGAGCGTCTTCGACCTGTTCCACCCTCGGGTCCACATATACGTAAAAGATACGCGAGGCAATGCTTAAACAAAGGGCGGCTATGAAACCCAGCGCACCCAATGCTAAAGCCGCTACAAGCATTTGTATTACTCCCGTCTATATCATCCAACCATCCCTGCGAATCCGAAAAACGAAAGGGAAAGAAGCCCTGCTGTCAGCAGGCCAATGGCTGTTCCTTTCATAAAGCCCGGGATGCCTGAGGCTTCGAGTTGCTCCCTAATACCAGTGAAGAGCACCAAAGCAAAGCCATAGCCCACAGCCGAGGCAAAAGAAAATACCATTGTCTGCAGGAAGCCAAAATCCTCTCTTATGTTAATAACCGCCACTCCAAGTACTGCACAGTTAGTGGTGATCAGGGGCAAGAAAATCCCCAGTGCTTGGTAAAGGGCAGGGAAGCTTTTCTGCAAAAACATCTCCACAAACTGAACCAGTGCTGCTATTACCAGTATGAAAAAGATAGTTTGAAGGTATTCAAGGTGAAGAGGAACAAGCACATAAGTCTGCACCAGCCATGTGATGACGCCGGCCAAAGTCATTACAAAAACTACGGCCATGGCCATGCCGGTGGCTGTCTCCATCCTCCTGGAGGTTCCCAGAAAAGGGCAGTTCCCAAGGAATCGGGTAAGCAAAATGTTTTTTACGAGTATGGCCCCGATCACCAAGAGCAAATAATCAGAAAAAGTCCATGCCTCATGCATTGTGCCTTCTCCTCAATGCTAGTCCACTCTTCCCCTGCTCACGATATTCATGGCCCCGAGCATTAATCCCAGACACACAAATGCTCCAGGTGGCTTTACCATAAAAGCAAAAGGCGCAAAATGTGGCCCGAATACACTGTGTCCAAACAAGGTGCCTGCTCCGAATACTTCCCTCAAGGCACCAAGCACCGTGAGGGCCATGGTATATCCAAGACCATGGCCCAGACCGTCGGCAAAAGAGTTAAGTACTGGCCTTTTTGAAGCAAATGCCTCAGCCCGGCCAAGGATTATGCAATTAACAACTATCAAGGGAACGAAGATGCCCAAGAACATGTAAAGAGGGTAAAAAAAAGCTTGCATAAGTAGTTCGACGATTACCACAAAAGAGGCTATCACCAGGATGTAGCACGCTATCCTGACCTTTCGTGGGATTAGATTCCTTAGTAGGGCCACAAGGACATTAGAGCAGGTAAGAACAAATGTTGTGGCCAGGCCCATCCCCAGCCCCCCATCTGCCGAAGTGGTAACAGCCAGGGTCGGGCAAAGCCCCAAAACCAGACGAAACGGAGGGATATCCTGCCAAAGTCCCTTAGTAAAGTCTTGTAATACCTTCATTTGGTCTCTCCCCATGGGGCTGATGAAGTCTTGGCCTTAACCTGCCTTTAGTGCTTCAAGTATCTCTTTCTTGGAGTGCAAATACAGCTCCATAGCATCCTTTATTGCGTTTACTACCCCGGTGGATGTCATGGTTGCCCCACTAATGGCATTGATCTTTCCTCCCTTGTCTGACAGGGCTATTTCGTTGGGCTTCAGTCCGGAAAACTGTTTATAAAAAGAGGGCTCAACAGCCCGAGCCCCTAGCCCTGGGGTCTCCGAATGGGTCATGACCCTCATTCCGGTTAATGTGTCATTGGCCACATTTATTCCCACCATAATGGTAATGGGACCGTGATAGCCTTGTGCCGTGACTTCAAAAGCCACTCCGGTAAGTTTGCCGCCTTTTCGACCCGGGAAAAGGGTCTTGACAATGGGTTGGCCATTTTTCTTACCTATTACCACATTCTTCTTGTATTCTTTGATAGGGTCGTTGTCATAATCTGTGAGCACGGCGAGGACGGCAGGGCCTTTTACGAATTTCAGCCTCTGGTACTCAATGGGTTCCTTGGTGTACTTGTCCACAAAGCTCAATACCAAGCCAGATACCACGGATATGGCCGTGAGAACAACAATCATGCGAGTGATCTCACGCAACTAAGCCCTCCTTTCCGTAAGGTCTGGGTCTTATCTTGTTCAGCAAAGGAGCAGCGGCATTGCACAGGAGTACCGCGAAGGCCATTCCGTCGGGGTATTTTCCCCATGTCCTTATAATCATAATCAGCACCCCACACATCACTCCGTAGATAAGCTTAGGTAAAGGTCTTAAGGGAGAGGTGACGGGGTCTGTGGCGATAAAGAAAGCAGCAAGCACCGCACTGCCAGAAAGCAAGTGAAAAAGGGGTGGAAGGTACACTTCCTTATTTGAAAGCCACAAGACGGAAGCAAAGATTAACAGGCCTCCAATCAAACCAGCAGGTATGTGCCAGCTAATAATTCTGCGCAGAATTAAATACAGCCCTCCTGCCAAGAGTGCCACTATGCATATGGTGCCCAAGCCCCCTGCCTGGGAACCCAAGAACAGACTCGTGTAGTGAAACTCATAGTCCAGGAAGGACTCCAAGCCGTCAAACTTAAACACGGACAATGGAGGGTCGGGTATCTCTCCGCCAAAAGGCTCTATCCACGAAGAGATTCTGTCAGGCCACGAGAGCCTCAGTATTACCCAACCTACAAGTGTGGCGTTAAATGGATTGTTACCCAGGCCTCCAAAGATCTGTTTGCCGATAATTATGGCAGAGCCACATCCTATAACTACTACCCACCATGGTGTAGTGGAGGGCAAAAGCATCGCAAGGAGTAAGCCCGTGAGCGCAGCGCTGCCGTCTGAGATGGTAATTTCTCTCCCCAAAAACTTCTGCATCAGCGCTTCAAATACCATGGAGCTGACAACGCCTAGAATCATGACCCTGAGAGCGCCAATGCGGAAATAATAAAGCGCTGCAACCACCGCAGGAACCAAAGCCACCAAATAATTGTACATTATTGTGTGAATACTCTTTCGGACCATGATATGGGGTGGGAAAGAGACGTAAAATCGGTAATTAGAGGGTACCATGTTCCGATTCCCTTAAAGTGAGTTCGCGTTTTCCGTAGTTGATAAAATGCACAATAGGCCGCCTTGCAGGGCAAACATATGCACATAGACCGCAGTCGATGCAAGTCCAGAGATCGTATTGCTGGGCAGCTTCTTCCAGTTTTCCAAACTCACAGAATTTGCTAAGGAAGTTTGGCATAAGACCAACCGGGCATACCTTGATACAGTCCCCGCAGTTTATACATGCCCTGTAGCGGTCTTTTACCACTTTGCTTTCTTGTTGGACCCATAGGAGTCTGGTGTCCCTCAAAACAGGTCTGTCAAGGGCGAACTGGGCCATACCGTCAAGTGGGTTTCCAAGTACAAGCCGCCCGGGTTTGCCCTCAAACCCGCCACAGGGCTCTATGAGGTCCCACAGTGGGGTTCCGATCCTTACTTTTAAGTTCTTCGGTGACTTGATACCACTGCCAAAGACACCCACATATCTTTGAATCAAAGGTCTACCTTGATCTACGGCCTCCACAGCATGGATAACAGTATCAATGCTTGAGAACACTACTCCAAAATCAATAGCCTTGCCCCCTGGGCAGGGTATCTCTTTGCCAAAAATCGCCTTAAAAATTAAATGTGGGTGACCAAGTGGGTAATAAACCTCCATGGGAAGGATTTCCATAACTGATTCCAAATTGGCCTTGGAAATTGCGTCTTGGGCATCGGTGTGGTCTTTGTTCACCACCAGGAAGATTTTTTCGGGTTGAAAGATTTGCTGGATTATCCTGCCCCCATGGACCAAGTCTTCGGCCCTTTCCACTAGGATTCGCCTGGGCAAAGCCCCTGAAAAACCACTACCAATGGCATTAATTACAAAATGCTTAACTTTGGGGATTTTCTTGCCAGTCCGCTCGCCCTCTGGCAGGAGTTCAAAGGGAATTATCTTAACACCGGCTTGCTTGATGGTATCAATGAGGGCTGCTGGATCTGCTTCAACAAAATTTTTTATGGGGGTTATCTCAGGCCGATAGGTATCCTCGCCATCTGATTCGATAAATACGCTCAGGGTGTTACCGCCTTCGGCGTAGCGGTAAGGGCGAATATCAACTACCTTACCCGATATTGAGGAATGAACTGGCATCATCTTGCCAGTGGGATCTTCGGCGATCTTCTCGCCAGCAAAGACCGTCTCACCTCGCTGTACAAGTGGCCGACAGTAAACGCCAGGGCGATCGGACAATGGTAAGATTATTCTCTTGGGGGCAAGGATTTCCTCGAAAGGCAGATCAGGAGAGGGCAGATCAGTGTCCAGCTCCAATCCTCCAAACAAAGTGACCGGCTTCATGGCCCGCTCCCTGATACCGAAGAATCGCTCAGTTTGCCGTGGGAGACCTAGTTCATTTCGCCGCGGCAGATAGACCCAAGATTCAGTTCTGTTATAGTCTTCACACAACTGGAAAAGGTGGCTCTGAAAGCAGCTACCACCAAGTTACTACCTTGTCATGTTCAAAGATCAGGTCAAGAAGTTTGTCGTAATCAACACCGTCTTTGAACAATTCAAATTCAGTGACCTCTTTGCCCTCAGACAATATGTTGACTAATGTCTTAGTGGTATCATCAGGTTCTGTTTTATATATATGGAGAATCCTCATTTTGCACTCCCGAATGGCACTATGAGATCCATCTCCTTGAGTTTCTCACCTATTTGCTCAAGGGTTAGGTATTTAAAACCGTGTTTTTCGGCATTCACCTTATTATTGGAATAGTATTCGCACTCCATATCTTCGAGCCATTCCAAGTTTTCCTTGTATTTTTCTGTCATTTCAACTTCTACATCTATAACAAACATATAGGAATAAAGGTTTTCCACGGCAAGACCCAAGGTAGATCTCGAGCCTTCCCATAGGTCTTCTTTTCTCCGAATCAAGAAGGCAACATGTTTTACATCTTCCATTTTTCCATCGACTCCCTAGAAAGATAGGTACCTGTCACATTCCTCAATGAGCGCCCCATGTCTGGCCTGCGTAGCATAGTCCTTTTCGCCTATGCCCGGTACTGGCGGTTTAAGGCCGTGGCTTTCAAAGCCAACATTGCACAGGGACATGTGAGCGAGCCCGTCCAGTTCTTTGAAGCGTGGGTCTTGAGTCAACAATGTCCCCAAATGAGTGAAGAATATGGAGACCTCAATTCCCTTTCCCTTTGCGGCCCTGCACAGGTCAATGAGTTTGTCCAGGTGCTGATCGCTGCTGACAAAAATACCTAGTTTTTTCCCCATGGATATTTCCTCCTAGACACAACTCGTGGGCGCTATTTGACCTTTAGATAGAACCTGGTGAAGCCCTGGTCGTCTTTTTCGCCTAAGTATTCGTGTCCCGCCTTTCTCGCAAAAGCAGGTAGGTCATTTTTCGTACCAGGGTCTGTCCCCAGGATCTCAAGGATCTGGCCAGATTTCATTTTGCTTATGGTTTTCTTTGTTTTCAGGATGGGCATGGGGCAGCTCAGCCCGCGGCAGTCCAAGGTCTCATCAGGGGTAATGTTCTCAACCATTAATTATCCTCCTTGTATCAAATTTCTACTGTAAACTTGTCTGTCTCCTCGTTCCATGTGGCGAGGAGATAATATACCAATAGCAGTGCAATGAGCAAGATCAAAGTCCATTTGTAAGACAGAAAATCGGGTAGGAAAACCCTGTGGCCCATTAACTTGGTTAGAGCCTTTGAACTCTTTATGCCGGCTTTGACTACAGATGTAGACAGGCAGAAGAAAACGACAGCGAGCATTAGTTTTATCTGCCCCTCGCCGGCCCGCCACACTGATCCACTACCACAGCCTCCGGCTATGACCATGCCAATACCGAATATAATACCTCCTACAAGCGCACCGAACCAGAAGGCCTGGGGAACATAAATATTTTCCCCTCGGAGTCCAGTCCATTTGAGGGCTGCGAAGCCCATAATACTGATTATGAGACTTATGGCTATGGCCCTGGGAACCTCTCCTTCACCTGTCATGAATGGGTCGCGGAACCCCCTTACAAAACAGAATCTTGTGCGCTGGATAATAAATCCGAAGGCAAATCCACACAACAGAAGTCCGCCAACTCTGGTCAAAGCAATATTGCTGTATGCCCAAGCGAACACGATGGCTCCCAGTAGTGCGGCAGCTCCTAAATACGGTTCGACCTTAAGCCAATCAAATCCTTTTTTCCCTTCCTCGGTCCCTCCTGTCCCTGTGGCTCCCGGAGGGAAATGTTCGAGTTCCCAGTAAAGGTAACGCAGTCCCAGGTATGCGCCCATCATCAGCCCTACCATCATAGCAACACCACTGGCAGAAAGTGCGCTCGTAGCTGAGTAAAACCCTCCCACATTACAACCACCTGCCATGGCCGCGCCTGTGCCCATGAAGATGCCGCCCACTATGCCCTTGAGCAATTCAAAGGCAGGGGCCCTGCGCAATGCAAACTGCTTGGCCATTAAAGATGATGCGAATGAACCCCACAGGAGGCCGAGGGTAAGGATGGAATTGGTGGACAACCAAGGGGACAAAGGCTTGTGGTGATATACGCCAATTGTTGCAAAAAACCAATCGCCCCAGTTTCTTAATCCTCCGGCAACGCCCCAGGGTCTGGCCCACGCAAATGTTATGATGCTCATAATGCCAATGAGGACCCCTCCAAGCCAAATGGGCCAGTTTTCAAAAAACACTCTTTCATAACCTCGGGCCAAGATCTGTACGAGAACGCTTTGTTCCTTTTCTTCACTCATGACAGCCTCGCTACGCGGTTATACTAACATCCTTCGTCTTCCACAATCTTAAACTCGGGTTCCTTTTTTGTTTCGCTCTGTGCGGGGGGTGAGGGAGGAGCCGCTGCCCCAGTAAGGGGTTGTTCAAACCTCTCGGACTTACCGGGTAGAAGAAGGCCTGCGTCCTTCTCGACCCTTTCTGCCAAGCCAAAAATTACGGCTTGATCATAATAACGCCATGCGGTCTGAGAGGTTGGGTCTGCCTGGATGGCCTTGCGAAAATATTCCTTGGCATCGAGATACCTGCCACGCATATATGCTTCTTTTCCGAAACGAAGCATCTTAGCACACAGCGCCTTGTCAGGGATAAAAAGCTTTGGCTTTTCAGCAGCCACTGCCCCTAGCGCCAAAACAAAAAGGAAGCCCAAAATAAAAGTCCAAACTACAATCATGCTTTTTAGTTTCATTTGTCTCACCCCGTGTGCTGAGAATCAATTTTTGTAATGAGCCGCGCTAAACTTAACAAAACCATAGTATTCTGGTCAATAAGAAATTATACCCTAATTGTTTCCCCAGATATAAGGTGAAGGAGGATCGTAGCAGCGGGCCAGTTTCAAGACCGTAAATCTTGGGGCCTTTTCCCTGGTAAGAAGCTTCTTTGAAGAGTTGCTCTTTTCCTTTTTGTGCCAGCTTCCAGTCAGAAGGTGTCCTCTATGAATTGAAAACAAATGGGCCAAACAGGGCGGAGGCCATATCTATCTTGAAGCCTCCCAATCTAGTGCGTTCTTGGAGTGCCATATTGCGCACACTACCACGAATAGGCGAACCCACCAGGCAGGGCATGTAAGGGGTTCATGGGAGCAGTGTTGAGACGGCGCATTCTAATGCTATTGCGGGGCAGTTGATCACAAGAGATTGCTAACCACATCCCAGAGGCCTTCTGTATCGATTTTTTTCCGTACAAGCGAAAGAGCTTGAAATTGCAACAGTGTTTAAACAGTTGTTAAAACTTAATGCTGACTGATGGGCGAGTAACAGAAAGGGGGTATTGACACAGCCCGGCAGAGAAGCGATTCAGCTTGTGATTTCTACTTGTTACAGAGAACCCCTTCATGTATCAAAGGGCTGCGAAGCAGCCACCTGCCCAGGGTTTCGTGCATGGCACAAAGGTTGCTTCAAATCTCCAAAAATTTAGGAAAGGGGGGCAATGCCAATGAAGCAATGGAGAACAATGTTTTGGATTCTGGTGTTGGGGGCTGTTTGCCTGGTATTCCCAGCCGCACACCTTCATGCGGGGGACAAGTCCCCTCCAAAGATTTTTGGAAAATGCCTCAAATGCCACGCTGATTACAAAGACATGAAAAACATTGTCGCGGGTGATTTCTACAGTCGATCTCGAAAGGCGAAGTCTTTACAAATAAAGATCGGCAACAAGATGGAACTGGTCAAATATGACCAAAACACTACCGTAAAGAACATAAAGAGCATAAAGGCTCTCAAGAGGCCTGTCCCCGTGTTGATTCATTACAAGAAAGTGGGGGCGGACCTTATGGCAACGCAGATCATAGCAAAGCCCAAATTCAAGGTACCGCTAGACCAACTCATCAATACGCGGGAATTGGCCAAACTGGTTTCCCGGGGGCCCAAAAAGGCAGGTTACACCCTTGTGGATGCAAGACCGGGTATTCGCTATAAGGAAGGCCATATTCCCACTGCCATTTCCATCCCCTTCCCAAAAATGAAGGATCTGGCTTGGAAGCTTCCGAAAGATAAGAACAGCTTACTCATATTTTATTGTGGCGGGTTCAGGTGAGTGCTCAGCCCAATGGCTGCCAGGATGGCAGCAAGAATGGGGTATAACAATATTAGGGTGTATCATGCCGGGGCTCCGGCCTGGGTGAAAGCTGGATATCCATTAATTACTACTTATGATTTTGTATCGAAAAGGATGGGCTATCTGGTGATTATCGATACCAGGGGGCCTGAGGCTGCTAAGAAGGGACACATTCAGGGTGCCGTCGCAATAGCGCGTGACCAAGTCATCAAGGAGAAGCATCAATTTCCTGTAGATAAGAAAGCCTATATTGTCCTGTATGGTCAAAAAACTGAACTCGACCAATTAGCCCCGATTGCCAAGGAAATTATCGGCTGGGGATTTAGTAGGGTTTTTATTCTGGAAGGGGGTTATGAGAAGTGGGTCAAAAACAATGGGCCTATTCAATCAGGTCTGGTGAGAACCAAGATCTTCTACCTACCTCGTCCTCACCCAGGGGAGATCACTGGAGATGAATTCGTCAATATTGTGAGGCACAGACCTTCTGACAAATTGATCTTGGATGTGAGAACCCAGGCTGAGGCAAGTACGGGGATGATCAAAGGTGCAATTAATATCCCGGTCGATGAGCTTTCATCCAGACTCAATGAGCTGCCTAGGGATAAAGAAATAATAACGCACTGCCGCACAGGCTTAAGAGCGGAAATGGCTTACAATATCCTGAGAAATGCCGGTTTTAGGGCGAGGTTCCTAAATGATAAGGTAGATATTATCCAGGGAAAGATGTACTGTTGCTATAAGTAAGAGGGCCTGGAACATCAAAAAGGCAGGAGCCCTGTTTTTTCAAAGGGTTTTCCTGCTTTTTTATTCTCTAACCCAGACTCCCCACTATTTTCCAAATTTGCTCACCAAATCTTGCTCAAGGGATTGAAATCCCATGTATTGTCTGATAAAGACAATTTAAATAGTGTTCGTGTTTTTGGCTCACCCTAACTCAGTATGAGGTCGCTCTATGGACTTTGAATCCCCTCTCCACATTGATTGCCCCGCCCAGATAAAAAAGTGCCCGGTAGTTGAGGAGTTAGTGGAGTTAAGGGCAGAGTGCAGGCGTTTGCAAGAGATGATCCGCCGGGATACCCTTACCGGCTACTTCAACTTTCGCTATCTCCTGGAGGCACTGAGCGATGAGATGGAAAGAACGCGCCGAACTGGACTCCCCACTGGCTTGATCATGATAGACATAGACCACTTTAAGCAGATAAATGACACCTTCGGCCATGAGATGGGAAACAAAGCACTAAAATGGTGCACACAGATCTGGCGAACCAATATAAGACGTATTGATATTCCGTGTCGCTATGGGGGAGAAGAATTCGCCATAATATTGCCTAGCACCCGTCTTGCCCAGGCAGTAAGGGCGGCTGAGAGGCTGAGGCTCGCTATTGCCGCCACACCCCTGGCTATAGGCGATGTCCAGGTCACTTTGACTGCGAGCTTTGGAGTTGATGTGTACACTGCCAAAGAGACCCTGGAACCCAAAGAGTTTATCACGAGGGCTGATACATTCCTTTTAAACGCCAAAGAAATGGGACGTAACTGCGTGAGATACCCCGGCGAAGGGATTGAACCTGCCTCTACCGAGCTCACCCAGGAAGAGCGTGAGGCCCTTTTCCCCAAAAGATAGCTTCTCAGCTTTCTTCCCGAATACCCCGGAAAACAGCATTTAAGAAAACTTCAAAAAAGGACGAGTAGATAAATGCCAGGTTCTTTCCTATCAGGTTATTTATGGTTCGCGTGTATCCTTTATGGATAGAATACTGATATGGATACAATACTGACCAACATTGCACGAAGTGGGTACAAGAAGAGATGAAGATATGCATAAGTAGCGGCAAAGGAGGGGTCGGAAAGACCACTCTTGTGGTTAACCTTGCCTATTGCCTTGCAGACAAGGGCAAAAAGGTTCTGATGGTCGATGGAGATTTGGGCCTTGCCAATGTGGATGTTATGTTAGGCATCACAGCCCAGAAGACAATAAGCGATGTAATGGACAGGGGAGCAGATCCGTTTGACGCGCTGATACAGCTTACGGAAAACCTTTCGGTTTTGCCAGCAAGTTCAGGAGCCCCTGACATGGTATCTCTAGGTCCTGAGGAGCAAAACCTTTTGGGGCAATATCTAGATGGCATGGTAGGCAAATTTGACATCATGCTTGCCGATACTGCAGCAGGCATTGGGCCCTCGGTGAGATGGTTCAATCAATTTGTTGACCATAATATGGTAGTGGCCACCCCAGACCCTACATCGCTGACGGACTCTTACGCTTTGATGAAGGTGCTCAAACAAGAACACGATATACGTGGATTTCATCTGGTGCTAAATTTAGTCAAGAGCAGGGAGCAGGGTGAGAAGACATTTGCCACCCTGGCAGATGCAGCCAAGAAATTTCTTGATCTTCATTTGCAGTATCTTGGTCCAGTACTGGAAGACGAGGCAGTACCCCTTGCAATTAGAAATCAAAAACCTCTAGTTCTAACTTCCCCTTCTTCTCCAGCGAGCCTAACTATTAAAGAGCTAGGGGAGAAGCTTCTTTCCTGGTGATGTCTGTTTAATCATATGTTAAATTATTTTTTAACACTCGTGTTTCAGACTCTTATACCACCCTTATAATATGTTGAAATAACAGGATAAGTTGGATAGTGAAAGCAATTTTCGGGCTAGGCACATACCTTGCATTATTACCTTTGGATAGCTAACGAAGAACAAAGAGATGAGAGGGTATTATGCAAGCGCTACAGCCTGAGTGTGGATTAAGGGAGGCCTTTTGTATTGATCCTTACTCTTTTCTGAAGGAGAAGGTGGAAAAGGAGGGCCTTTTTGACTATGAAATAGCCTCGCTCTTGGACGTCAGTTCAGCCTGGATTGGCAAACTCAGAAAAGCGCTGGGGCTTAACAACTCTAAGAAATTCCTGCGTCGATTTGAGCAGAAGTATGGAAAGGGCGCTGTTAGAAAGTTCAAAGAGATTATCGAGAAGAGGGAAAACGGGCTGTCAGATGTGGCAAGGTATTTTGGTTTTACTCGTGAGTATGCCCGCCATGTCTACAAGAAAATCTATGGCAGACCCTATACTCTTCACTACCAGAAAAAACTGACGGAAAGAAAGCGGCAGAGGGAGCATCAAAGATTTGTTAGGTCCAAGCGTATGAGAAATTTTATGGAGGTTAAGGAAAGACTGGCCTCCTGTGGTGCGGTGACTCGTATAGTCAAACGCGGACGCTCATATATAATGGAAGTCAACGGTAAAAAAGTTGCGGTCAAAGTAAGCAAGAGACCCATTGAAATAAATGGCAGGCCCTATTTTCACTTTACAAATGTGGGTTGTAAGATGTCAGACAGTGACTTCTTCGTTTGCATTTGTGCTGACAAGAACAAAAAGTTTCATTTTGTGATTCCCAATAAGGATATGCCCAAGAGTACGCTTTCCATAAAAGACCCCAGTAATTCTGGACCCGGCAAATATCGTAGATACTTGGAGGCGTGGAGCTTGATATCGGCCCAATGCTAGCTCAATAAAGCAGGTATAATAAGGCCCTGGCAACAGGAGGTTGCGCCGGGGCCTTTTTTTGTTTATAGTTTGCCTAACACGGGGGTCAGAACATTGGGGATAGAGGACCTAAAAAGGATAATCGATACTTGCTTTGTCTCGGCAAGCCTCGGGTTGTCCCCCGTAGGAGATGCAATTGCCCACCAATTTTCCAATTCCGTTGATTCCGCTCAGGAGGCACTAAAGAGCGCAAATGCGGCGTTTCTTATCTGTCTTACCCCAGAGGCCCATTGTTTACACTCTGCAGCCATGCAGTTCATAAATGGTGAGAATACAAGGTGGCTGCCTCAAAGGGTATTGGATCTCTACAAACTTGGCGTTGAACTGATAAAAGAAGAGGTTGAGGCCAAGGTAACACAGAACCCGGATTTCGATGCGATCTTAAGCAGAACTGCTCGATGGCTTGAGAGTCGAGCTGATGGGGTGTCTTCAGCCCAACTCGTGGAAAGGCTCTGGGAAGTGTTTTTTCCCGAGGGTGCAGCGCTTAGAGGCAGTCGCGACAGGCACGTAAGGGAGCTCAGGGACATAAGGAGGGTGGTGGTCAGAGAAGCTAACCGGAGTCCCATTAGAAGTCCTGTGGAAGAAATCCTGTTTACTGCCAATGTCCTGCTGACCACGCCCCTGTCACATAGGCCTGAGGATCTACAGCTCCTGAGCCCGAAACTAGCTGAGCGAGTGCTTGAGGTGAGCAATGAGCCCCAGCGTTACTGGTATGATCATCCAATACCTGCAGGTACACCACCCGAAAACAATGAAGTGATTTATGGGCTGAGATCCCTAAATGAAGCTGTGGCTTTTGAAAAGAATAAGAGAGGCGTGTGTAGTGAAGCAAGACTTTCATGTGCACTGTCTGTTTCCGTAACCCATGAGGGTTTGCAAGACGTTGCAAAGGCTATTGTTGCGGATATGATCAAGTTTGCAGGTGAACTTGAGCACCTTGAGGTTTTCCTTTGGACAGAAAACGAGACCAGACTCTTGGTCGAGAAAATTCTTGCCCCTTCGGCCAGGTATTATATGGGTGTAGAGGCACAAGATTCGCTACACCGGGTGATAGGTGTTAATGGGGAATATGGGAGGCATTATTCTTTCCTAAGGGCCCTTGCCGCCATTTGGAAAGTCTGCGTACTTCCCGCTCTGAAGGGGACGTTCAAGATTGATCTTGATCAGGTATTTCCTCAAGAGCAATTGGTGGCTGAAACAGGGCGATCCGCATTCGAACACTTCATGACCCCTCTATGGGGGGCAAATGGAATTGACTCCCGGGGCAGGCCCGTACATCTGGGAATGATCGCAGGTGCTTTGGTCAATTACGAGGATGCAGGACTGGGTCTGTTTATACCTGATGTGCGCTATCCAGCGCAAGGGCCGCAAGCCGATGAATGGGTGTTTTTCAGCCGCCTTCCCCAGGCAATTTCTACTGAGGCGGAGATGATGACCCGCTACGAAAAGGGCCCTTTAACGTCCACCTGTATTCAGAGGATTCATGTGACAGGTGGTACGTGCGGGATTTTGCTGGATGCCTTAACACAATACAGGCCCTTTACCCCTACTTTTGTCTCGAGGGCTGAGGACCAGGCCTACCTGCTGTCAGTGCTATTCAAGGGTGATAACAAATTTCTACGATACGTTCATAAGGATGGCCTCATTATGAGACATGATAAAGAGGCCTTTGCAACTGAGGCCATACGGGCTGCAGAGGCCGGAAAATTCGTGGGTGACCTTGCCCGCATTCTCATTTTTTCATACTATGCAGAGGCCCTTCCATGGGGTAAGAGCACTATTAAGACAGAGGTTAACCCATTTACGGGTTGCTTTATATCAGAAATTCCCATTACTATCGCTTTCATGAGACTGGCGTTGAGGGCGGCCTGGTTATTTGAGCAGGGAGAATCCAGCCGGGCATGTGAGCTCATTGAGACTGCCGCTGCAAGGTTACTCCCGATTATTGAAAAGATAAAGGCATCAAATAGCCCTTTCAGAGAGGCTTTTGAGATGGAAAAAAGAGCATGGGATACCTATTATGATGTAGTTGAACATATTAGTGCGGGTCTTGAGGCAGGGGATCCCAAAGCAGTGGAGATTGCAAGGAGGGGAAAGGAGCTAATCGATTCCACAAGAGTAAAGTGAGATTCTTGATTTGTAAGCGTAGGAGATTTCCTTAGGCCCTTAGCTGCAGAGGATGGGAGCCCATGAAAATAAAATTCTGGGGAACTAGAGGATCAATAGCCACGCCCGGCAAAGAGACGGTGACATATGGTGGCAACACCACCTGTGTGGAGGTGGTTTCCCCTCAAGGACATCGGGTTGTCATAGACGCGGGTAGCGGTATAAGACTTCTCGGTGACCTTCTCGAGATAACCAGTGAGTCCACCGAGATATACCTTTTGATCACCCATATTCACTGGGACCACCTATTGGGATTCCCTTTTTTCTCTCCCATTCACGACAGCGGATGCAAGATTAAAGTGGATGGGTACCCCAGTTGTATGAAGGGGATCAGGTACCCATTTGATAATCAGATGGGAGATGGATTCTTCCCCATTTCCTTTGAAGATCTAGAGGCAGAAATCACTTATCTTGGCGTGGTGAAGAAGGAACCCTTGCACATAGGTGAAATGGTAATAGACAAGGTGGCTCTCACTCATCCCCAAGGTGGGTTTGGTTTTCGGTTTCGTGAGCAAGGAAAAACCCTTGTGTTTATTACTGACAATGAACTTCCTCGAGAGGGCGAGTCTCCTGAGCTTATGGATAGATATGTTGCGTTTTCAGAAGGGGCTGATCTTCTGATCCACGATGCCCAGTATACTCCCGATGAATTCTCAGGAAGACGTGGTTGGGGCCACTCCAATTACGAGGATACCGTTAAATTGGCTATGAGGGCGGGTGTTCGAAAGCTCATCCTTTTTCATCACGATCCAAGCAGGACGGATAAAGAGGTGAGTGAAATTGAAAAGCACTGCAGAAGAATCGCGAAAGAGCAGAGATCAGATCTTGAAGTAGAGGCAGCGAGGGAAGGTGCTGAGGTTGATTTATGAGGTGAAGATGTGAGGTGCAGGTACAGGAGGCAGCAAGATGCCTGAAACATTCATAGTGTTCGAGGAACCTGATGAGCATGGAAATAACATCTATTACGTGGGAATTGAGCTGAAGGGGGCAGGCCGGAGTATTAGATGCCCTTTAACTGAAGGTTCCGAAGATTATGGGAAAGTCATCGAGCAGATAGGAGCCCTGCAGCAAAGCCTCCAGGAGCTAAGAGAGAGAATAGAGTCTAAGATATCCATCTCTGAGAAGGGGGTGGACCTGGATTTTCCCCCTGGAACCCCACCCGAGGAGATCTGGAACAGGCTTTGTGAGATCAAGGAAGAAGAGACATTTGTGGAGGGTTTTAACAGCCTGCCCCCCGAGCAAAGGCTAGGTGTGGCCGACTTTGTCCTGACCCATTGCAATATATTCTCAGGCAGAGCAGCGGTCTTCTCAGCCAGATACGACAATGAAACAGGATTTATGGAATAGAAAAATAGGACTTGGCAAATCATAAAGGGGTCAGAGTATGTCTCTGACCCCTTTTATTTTCATGGTGGAGCTGAGCGGGATCGAACCGCCGACCTCGTGACTGCCAGTCACGCGCTCTCCCATCTGAGCTACAGCCCCTTTTGTAGAAATCCATAATACCAAGGGCTTCTGTTGATGTCAATATGTATTGACAGGCGGTTGAAAACAAACGTATAATTCAAATCAAAGGTGCCGGAGTGGTGAAACTGGTAGACGCGCTGGACTCAAAATCCAGTGGGCCTCGCGCCCGTGAGGGTTCGACTCCCTCCTCCGGCACCAGTAATATCAACTACTTGGCTGGTTCCAACCCGCCTACCAGTCACTCCACTTT
>JALVSJ010000066.1 GCA_027024445.1 Desulfobacterales bacterium | reverse complement strand
GTGGAGGGATACCACTATGTCTCCAATGGCAAAGATGTCCAGTGCCAGGTGTGTCCAAACAGGTGTTATCTGGAGCCAGGGGATCGGAGCATTTGCAGATCAAAGGTAAATATTGGCGGAAAGCTTTACTCTCTTGCCTATGGAGACCCCTGCGCAGTCCATGTTGATCCAATCGAGAAAAAACCTCTGTTTCACTTTCACCCAAAGACATGGATTTTTTCCATTGCCACCACAGGATGCAATTTTAGATGTCTCAATTGCCAGAACTGGGAGATCTCACAGAGAAGACCCGAAGATGTCAGTCATTATGAACTGTTTCCTGAAGACGTGGTACGTGAGGCAAAAAAACGAAAGCTGCCCTCTATTGCATATACCTATTCCGAGGCTATTACCTATTATGAATACATGTATGATACGGCCAAACTCGCCCGAGGCGAGGGTATCAATAATGTGCTTGTGTCCAACGGCTACATAAATCGTGATCCCCTTCTTGAGCTATGCAAGGTGCTTGATGCAGCAAATATAAATCTCAAGTCATTCAAGGATGAAATTTATCAGTGTCTGAATGGAGGTACTCTCCAACCAGTGCTTAACACATTTAAGACACTCAACGAGCAAGGCGTATGGTTTGAAATGACAACGCTTGTTGTCCCCACTTATGTGGATGATAACGAAATGATTAAAAGGATGTGTGGCTGGATTCTGAAAGAATTAGGCCCTGATCATCCTCTTCATTTTCTCCGGTTTTTCCCTCGCTACAAGCTTACCCGATTACCACCCACCCCCATTCATACGCTGGAGCGTTTGAGAAATATAGCCCTCAAAGAGGGTATCCACTACGTTTATATCGGCAATGTGCCCGGACACAAGGCGGAAAGCACCTATTGTCACAATTGTCATAAACTATTGATCGAAAGGAATGGGTATGTGATTGGGCAATTCAATATCCGGGACGGAAGGTGTAAATTCTGCAAAACACCGATTCCAGGTATTTGGAATACCAACCGAGAATCGTGAATTAGTTCCGTCGGCGGAAGGAGACCCTCGATTACGTAAAGGTTTTCTTAGTCCCCAACGAACTTGGGTGCTCTCTTTTCCATGAATGCTTGAAAGGCCTCCATAAGGTCTTTTGAGGGGAGGATAGCAGAGTTCTTTTGGGCTACGTATTGAAGGCCCGGGTAAACCCCGTGATCTCTGCTATAAAGAATAACCTCCTTTACCCCCTGAACAGTCAAAGGAGCACATGAAGCTATCTGGCGGGCCAGTCTTTCCGCCTCTTCGTAAAGTGAGTCACGCTCAGGGGCCACTTTGGTGACAAGGCCCATGGTAAGTGCCTCCTGGGCCGAAAAGTCCCTGCCAGTGAGGGCAAGTTCCCTGAACCACCCGTGACCAATAATGTGGGGGAGGCGCTGCAAGGTGCCAAGGTCAGCTACGATTGCGACCCTTGTCTCCCGTATGGAAAATACGGCATCCTTCGAGGCTAGCCTGATGTCGCACGCGCTGATGAGGTCCACGCCTCCGCCAATGCAATGGCCATGTATGGCGGCAATCACTGGTTTGTGGCACCTTTCAACTGCGCTTATACAGTCCTGGAGTTTCATAATCTCTCTAGCAAGCCTGTCTCTAAACCTTGCTCCTTCGCCTTTGATAAGCTCACCTAGCTCAAAGAAATCTATACCTGCCGTGAAACTTTTGCCTTCGGCCTTTATTATGATCACCCTTACCTCATCGTCCTGGTCAAATTGCTCGAAATGGGCTTTGAGGGATTGGAAAAATGCCATGTTCATGATATTGAGTTTTTCAGGTCGATTTAGAACAAACCAAGCAATGCCATCTATCTTGTCCACCTTGAATATTTCTTCCGTTCCCATGAATTTTCCTCCATTTGTGGATCAATACTCATTGCATACGAAAGCTCCTCTCCCATTCAAATTTACATAATAGCAATAATGGCCGCTTCGGGGTCAAGTCCTTTTCTACTTACTCCTGACTCCTGGATTCTGACTTCTATATTCTGACTTGTGAATTCTTGATGCATTGAAAAAGGCTCAGGTGGTGTGTTACCTTAAAGCCCGGGAGAGCTTATGAGAAGGACTCGAGAATACAACAACACATTCTTCACACCCGATGTCATCAGGAAGAGCTTTGCATTTTTTGATCAGTCGCTCTTGACAGATCTCCACAAGCGATACCTTGTCAGAGAGTTCGTTATTGAATTGAGCAGCCTCCAATGGGAGTATGAGACGGAGGAAGAACTTTTCAAGGCGTATATCCCTGGTGTAACGACCATTATCTACAAGAAGACGTTTCTGGACTATGAATTTATGCTCTACACTGCCGAGCACTCCACCTATATCGGACTTAAGGCCCAGACTTTGGCCAAAATGATGCCCATTTTTAGATTTATTGATACTTTGATCCCCTCAGAAACACTTACCAGAGAGCAGGCCCTGAAAAGAACGAATCCCTTGGTGTTGGTCCTCCATGGGAAAAGCGAAGACTGGAAGGAACTTGTTTCTTACCTTTACCAAACGCATGGTTATGCTGTAAGGCCCTATGATTTGGATAATTGTAGGATTGATGATATTAGAGAGCTTGCGGAGATATCGAGAAGTGTTGTGACCTTTGTACTTCTGGACCGGGGACATGAGGAGGTAGTAGAAAGAGAACAACTCCTTGCATCTCTTAAGGACCTTATGACAAACAGCGGGCTGTGGATTGTTTGCCCAGAGCAAGGAGAAAAGGAAACACTGTCCTGTGATGAGCAGGTAATCTTTTTTCGCCCTGGCAGAATCAAGGAGATTCTTTGGCTGGTTGTGGACAAGGTTCGCAGGAGCTACATGAAAGGTGAGAATCACGATCCTGTTTGACAACGAGGTATGGACACCGGGGTTAATAGCCGGTTGGGGGCTGTCGTGCCTAATTGAGGCCCCCGGAGTAAATATCCTTTTTGATACAGGCTGTGATGGCTCACTTCTCCTTAAAAACATGTGCGAGTTGGGAATTGACACACAAAGGGTAGATCTTGTTTTTATATCTCATGGTCACTGGGATCACACGGGTGGACTAAGCCGATTCCTTGAGGTACGAAGAGTCCCAGTGATAGTTCCGGCCTCTGCAGGTCCCTCCAATCGGGTGGCCGGCGTCCAAGTTATCAGCAATGCGGCTGAGCTTTATCCCGGAATTTATACTACAGGGGAGCTGGGAGGGATGGAACAATCTCTCGTAATAAAAACGGGTGGCAGCCTATTGGTAGTGGTGGGTTGTTCACACCCAGGGGTGGGTAACATCTTGAAAAAGGCATCTGAGTATGGGAGAGTAAATTATTTAGTCGGTGGGTTGCACGGCTTCAACCAGCCCGCCTTATTAAACGATCTGGAATTGATCTGCCCTTTACACTGTAGCCAGTATAAAGAGGAGATTAGAAAGGAATATCCGGAGAAATTTGTTGCCGGAGGGGTGGGCAGGGCCTTGGAAATTCCAGCACGAAGCCGAGAGGATTGCGTATCAAGGAGGAGTGATACATGAAAATTGCAGTGAGTGGTAAAGGCGGTGTGGGAAAGACTACCTTTGCAGCGTTTCTAATAAAAGCATTGGCTGAAGAGGGGAAAAAGGTACTGGCAATCGACGCTGATCCCGATGCGAATCTGGCACAGGCCCTAGGTGTCGAAGGTGCGGAAAAAATTGTTCCCATCTCCCAGATGAAGGAACTAATTGAAGAGAGAACAGAGGCCAAGCTGGGGACAATGGGAGGATTTTTCAAGCTGAATCCAAAGGTAGATGATCTGCCTGATAAATTGTCCATTGAGGTCGACGGTATAAAGCTGATGGTCATGGGAGGGGTAAAAAAGGGGGGCGCAGGATGCGTATGCCCTGAGAGCATCATGCTGAAAAACCTCCTGCGCCATATCGTGGTAGCTCGCGATGAAGTGGTGGTCCTGGATATGGAGGCAGGTCTGGAACACCTAGCCCGGGGGACGGCCCAGGCAGTTGATCACTTGATAGTAGTTGTGGAACCAGGCCGACGAAGCATTGAAACAGCACATCAAATAAAGAGACTAGCAGGTGATCTCGGAATAAAAAGTCTTAAATTTGTAGGCAACAAGATCAGGGGTGATGCAGACAGAAAGTTCTTGGAAGAGCATATGCAAGGTTTTCCATTTCTGGGGTTTCTATCATTCAGTGATTCCATTATCGAGGCAGACCTGCAAGGGCGCCCACCTTTTGAAAGTGACAAGGAGGATCTTCACAACGTAAAGGCCATGCTCAAAGGGCTTGGAGGTGAGTAGAATTGGTAAGGGCCCGAGTGCTTGAAATCCTGAATGGTGGGCAGATAGGTGAGCGCTATGAGGTAATGGGATGGGTAAGAAGCAGGCGAGATTCAAAGGCCGGGTTTTCTTTCATTGATCTCAATGATGGATCTTGTCTCAGCAACCTCCAAATAATAGCAGACAAAGAACTGCCTGAATATGAGGACCAGGTACTAAGGGCATATACCGGATCTTCTTTGAGGGTGGTGGGGGTTTTGAATGAATCCCCGGCAAGGGGACAGGCTGTTGAACTCAAGGCCGAAAGGGTGGAACTCATCGGCCCGGTGGATCCAGCCTCATATCCTCTGCAAAAGAAAAGGCATTCATTCGAATTTCTACGTACCATAGCGCACCTGAGGCCCCGGACAAACACCTTTGGTGCGGTGGCAAGGGTGCGAAATGCTGTAAGCTATGGGATCCACAAGTTTTTCCAGGACAGGGGCTTTGTGTACATACACACACCAATTATCACCGGAAGTGATTGCGAGGGTGCCGGAGAACTTTTTCATGTTACGAGTCTCGATTTAGAGGAGGTAGCCCGCAAAGGAGAAGAGATTGACTTTTCGCAAGACCTTTTTGGGCGACCCGCCAACTTGACGGTAAGCGGCCAAATGGAGGCGGAAGCTTATGCACTGGCTCTGGGGAAGGTCTACACTTTTGGCCCTACTTTTAGAGCGGAGAATTCAAACACATCGAGGCACTTGGCCGAGTTCTGGATGATTGAACCAGAGATGGCCTTTTGCGACTTGAAGGGTAATATTGAGGTGGCCCGGGGCCTTCTCAGGTTCATCTTCAATTGGGTTCTGGAAAGATGCGAGGAAGATCTAAAGTTTTTCAACAGATTTATTGATCAAACGGTGGTTTCCACATTAGAGCTGGTTGCCAATGGAGACTACGAGGTCATTACCTATACCAGGGCTGTTGAGCTGCTCTCTGAATCAGGGAAGAAGTTTGAGTTCCATGTGGGCTGGGGGCTTGACTTACGCTCAGAACACGAGAGATATTTGTGTGAGGAGGTCTTTAACAAACCCATTATAATTATCGATTATCCAAAAGATATTAAACCGTTTTATATGAAACTAAATGATGACGAAAAGACGGTCAGAGCAATGGACGTGCTGGTGCCAAGGGTGGGTGAGATTATTGGAGGCAGCGAGCGCGAAGATCGCTACGAGGTATTGGAAAGAAGGATGAGAGAGACTGGTATCAACCCTGAGGACTACTGGTGGTATCTTGACCTTAGGAGATACGGCTCTGCACCCCACTCGGGGTTTGGACTGGGGCTGGAACGCTTGATCCAATTTATCACGGGCCTCTCCAATATTCGTGATGTCATCCCTTTCCCGCGCACCCCCGGCAACCTTGAGTTCTGATCTTTGGTTTGGCCAATATTATGGGTCAAGAAAAACCGGCAATCATAAGGCTTTCGTGTCTCGAGGGCGCAAGAAAGGCCACTGGGTTTACAGTGATTATAGATGTCTTTAGGGCCTTTTCATGTGCACCTCTCTTTTTTTATTTGGGTGCAAAAAAGGTAATCCTGGAGTCGGACCCGGAGAAAGCACGGATGCTAAAAGATGAGATTCCCGGGGCGATCCTTGTGGGCGAGGTGAATCAAGTCCCGATTGAGGGAGGGGATATGGGAAATTCCCCATCTGAGGCACTTAGGAAAGGTAAGGGATTTTTCCAAGGTAGGACTGTTATTCACAGGACGACAGCAGGGGTGGCGGGAGTTCATGCGGCAGCCGGACATTGCAAGACAATAGTGCTTGGAAGCTTCGTGATGTCTGGGGCCATTGCCAACTATATCTTGAGATCAGGTGCACAAAAGGTAAGCTTGGTAGCAATGGGAACAAGGGGCAGGGCACCATCGCCTGAAGATGAGGCTTGTGCAGAGTATATTGAGCACCTGCTAATAGGAACACCATATGACCATGTGCGAGCCATGGAAAAAATAATGTTCCATGAGAGTACCAAAAAGTTTATTATGGGCACTAAGCCATATTTGCCCAGGGAAGACCCTATCTTTTGTCTACAAAGAGATGTTTTTGATTTTGTCTTGATGGTAAGGGACAAAGGCGGTCTTATGGAGGCACAGTTGGCGGTGACTTGAGAGCCATAAATTCGTGTTCACCACAAGGAAGTGGAAAAGATAACCAGAATGAGGATGAGGTGGTATGGGTGAGAATTATCCCAAGGAATCCAGTGCGGATAAGGATAAGAAGGAAAAGAAGTATTACGATCAACTGATTTTCAGGGCATGGTGTAAGTCCTGCGGAATCTGCGCTGCCTTTTGCCCAAAAAATGTGATCGGCAGGAATGATGCCGGGGAGCCAGTTATTGAAAGACCGGATGATTGCATAGGCTGCAGATTTTGCGAAGTCCATTGCCCGGATTTTGCCATTACGGTGGTAGAGAGAGGCGAGGAAGCGAGGGCTGGGAGTAATGAGTAAGAAAAAATCTACCAACAGATATTTCCTCCAAGGTAATGAGGCCGTTGTAGAAGGTGCCCTCACAGCAGGATGCAGGTTTTTTGCAGGGTATCCCATTACCCCTGCTTCCGAAATAGCTGAGATTTTGTCTGAACGCTTACCGCAGGTTGGTGGCACTTTCATCCAGATGGAGGATGAGATTGCCAGTATGGGGGCTGTGATTGGGGCCTCGCTAGCCGGTGCCAAGAGCATGACTGCCACAAGCGGGCCTGGTTTCTCACTTATGCAAGAAAATCTGGGGTTTGCCTGTATCGCAGAAGTGCCATGTGTGATTGTAAACGTAATGAGGGGAGGGCCCAGCACGGGGCTTCCCACGAGCCCCGCGCAGGGCGATGTTATGCAGGCCAGATGGGGCACGCATGGGGATCATCCCGTCATTGTTCTGTCAGCCTCTACTGTTCAGGACAGCTATGAACTTACGATCCAGGCCTTTAATTTCGCTGAAAAA
>JALVSJ010000065.1 GCA_027024445.1 Desulfobacterales bacterium | reverse complement strand
ATTTTGCGCCACTGAAGGGCCAACTAGATGCAATTCTTCAATCAAGAAACTTGCCCCTTCCCCCGCCAAACATCCATCTTTTCCATGGCGATGCCTGCGATGAGAAACTACACACCCGTATAGAGCGCCAGGTGGGGATCGGGTTTGGTGATTTTGATTTCTTTTACACTTACCTTGTGATGCATGAAGAATTCTCTCGGATTATTTCCCGCAAAGCACAGCCAGGGGCCATCTTCATGGTCTATGGGGTAAGTAATGTACTTCCCTGCTATCATGGCCTTGAACTGATAGAAGAATTGAGCCCCTTAGAGGGTATTCTTGGGCTTTATAGAAAGAAATAGACCCAGATTATGCGCCAATATTCAAATTGCCTTGTGGAGCAATGTGTAACACTCTTCTGGTGTCACCTGTTTGATGACGGGCAATGGGACATCGTTTTACTACGTTCGCTGCGCCGTAGGAAGATCCTTTTCAGACTGGATCTGACTCCTTACAGGGACAGCCAGGCTGAGGTACCTACTCCCTTCTTTAAACATCAGACGTTTGTCCGCCATCATTTTTAGGAAGCCTTCAATTCTTGCGGCAGGGATATTGGGAAATCTCTGTACGACTTCACTAATCTCTCTTTGGCTCTCACAGAACATGTAAATCTTCCTGGAAGTGCCAGTTAGTTTGTGGGTCATGGGATAGCCGTTAACTCTGCGATGGCGTATTATCAGAAAATCACCCCCGTCCCTGTACGATAAAATGGGCTCAGGGCCCAGGCCCTGATGAAGGGCCTTATATTCCTTTTCCCAGTCTGCTACCTTACTTCTTACCTTTTTCCACAAGCGTCTTTGACGACGGAGATCTCCGTGATACCCCTGAATCATGGTTATCAAAGAATTGAGAACCGCCTCCGGGAAAATGTGGCGGTAGTTTGAATGGTTGAAGGCCCTTTTGATCCCGTAATATTCTTGGTTTTGCCACACCGGACTGCCATAGCCTAACCAGAACGGAATGGCCTTGAGCGGGCGAAATGGACGGACGAAGTCAAGGGCTGCCAGGGTTTCGTTCACCTCTTTTTCGTCACTGCCAGGGAATTCCATGATGAGATTGCCTGTAAGAGAAGGAAATCCGGGTCTTTCGCAATTTTTCATTATCTCCACGTTGTCTATAGCAGTCGTCCCTTTGTTGATCTTCTTGAGGAGCCCACTGCTCAATGCCTCGACTCCCACCTGCACCTCCCTCATCCCGGCCCTGCCCATGGCCTCCAGGATAGATGGCGGGGTTGTGGCACGGATCTCTGCAAAAAGCTCATAGTCTTTGTTCAATGAAGCTACCTGATGGAAAAAGGACTCCAGGTCTCTCTGGGGCAATAGATTATCCATGAAAGAAAAGGCCAATACCTGGTGTTTGTCAGACAGGCCCTGGATCTCTGCTATCATCTTATCCTTTGATTTGCTTCTATAGCCCTTCCACTGGAGATTCAGGTTGCAGAATGCACAGCGGTTCCACCAGCAGCCCCTGGACATCTCCACGGGAAGTTTAGGAAAAAACTTCTTATCTGGGCCAAGTCGACCAATGGCCCTGAAATAATCATCAAAATCAGGTGCAGGGAGCTCGTCCAGGTTACTGATCTGGGCCTTAGGTATCCTGCCAGGGACTTGTCCCTCCAGATCCCTTAGCAGGTTTAGCAGGGGCAATTCTCCTTCACCTTCTATGACATACTTGATCTGAGGGAATAACCTGAGCAGACTATGGCCCAGCTCACCTGAGCACGACGATCCACCTACAACGATTGGCACATGGGGGGCCAGTTTATTAATTTGGCTGATGAAATAGAGAGCGCTTGTAACCTGGGAGAAACAAATGGAAAACCCGATCAGTTGATACTGCCCCCAATCATGGGAAGCCAATATTCCATCAGCAGACTTTTTCAGAATCTCACATATCTTCTCAAATGCTACCTGCTTGCAATGTCTCGTTTTCGAGACCTTTTTCCTCCAGAACTTTTCTATGGATCTTGAGCGCTCTGGATAAAGTAAGGCGCCGTAAAGGGGTTCAGCCAGCCATGTGCTCTGAGAGATCTCTTCATAGAGGTGATAACCCAGCGATGCTGCCGCCTGAAGGTAGAGGTGATAGGCATCCACGTCTACCTCAGGAAGCTTATTGCGCAAAAAGGCCTTTAAGGCCCCAAGTTGAATGGAGGGGCGATTGAACAGGGGCCACGGGGTCGATACGAGGGCAATCCTCATTGACTCTTGGCAGATTCATAGCCGAGATCAAAGGCCTTCAGGTTGGACTCCAGGAAGGCCTTTTTCGTTAATTCCTCGATCGTCTTTTTCATTACTTCCCCAGTTACTGCT
>JALVSJ010000064.1 GCA_027024445.1 Desulfobacterales bacterium | reverse complement strand
TGTCCATTCACGGGGCATCAGCGCGATGGTGGTATCGCACGACATTGACCTGGCAGCCAAGTACTGCGATCGCATTGCCATGTTAAAGGGCGGTGAGATGGTATTCATAGGTGAACCAAAGGAAGTTATCACGTCGGAAGGCATTGAATACGTCTATGAGTGTCCTGTGGTGGTAGATGAAAACCCGATCAGCGGAGCGCCCCGGGTGAGTGTGGTTTAGAGAACAGGCACATGGCCCAAGGCCTTAGGCTCAAGGCAAAGATGGAAAATAACCCTTTTATGGAAAAAAACGTAATGGCTGAATATGTAAGGGCAGTAAAGTGGGTTCGGTGACCAGCCTTCGGGGTAGAAGAGTCTTTCTTCCGCTCCGAGTCTCCCGGGCTGGTCTTTTCAGTGACTTATCTGCGGGGCATACTTGCCCCCTCCGCATTCTCGACTTCGTCGAGCTGCGGCTTCCCCCACCGATAAGTCACGAAAAGACGGCGCCCTCCCGACAGTCGCATCAGAAAAACCCTTCTACCCCTTCTTATTGAGCTATTACGAAAAAACTAACTCTTGTGGGAGATAGGTATGTTGGTGATTTTTCAGAAAGGTGGGCCGGTTATGTATCCTCTGCTGGCCTGCTCCATCATAGCCCTAACAGTAATCATTGAGAGGTTCCTTTTTTGGGCAAGAGAAGATGTGCGGAGGAATCAAAAGCTCGTGGACGAGGTGCTGGATCTGTGCCGGACCGGACAATGGGACAAGGTAAGGGAGAAGGTTGCCGGTTCCAAAGACTATGTTATACGTGTTCTTGTGAGCGGTATCCTTCACCGGGAGTTTTCCATGGCAAAAGCCATGGAGGCTGCAGCATCTGATGAGATAAAGAGGATGAGGAAGTTCATGGGTGTCTTAGATACCATGATAACTGTGGCTCCCCTGCTGGGGATTTTCGGGACGGTTATCGGGATCATAAGCTCTTTTGAGCTTCTGGGTAGTGCAGGTATACAGCACCCCCAAGAAGTTACTGCAGGAATCGCACAGGCACTGATCACAACCGCCGCAGGCCTGGCCATAGCTATCCTGTCAGTCCTGCCCTATAATTACTTTAATTCCAAGGTAGAAGATGCTGCCCTTTCCATAGAGAAATATGCCACCAGCCTTGAGATCGTCTATGAAAAGCTACAAGGCAACCAGTGCACGCAGGAGACCCGCAATGAAAGTTAACCTTGGCAGCCCAAGAAGACCCCGAATAGAAATGCTGCCCCTCATCGATACTGTGTTCTTATTGCTTGTGTTTTTTATCTACGGAATGCTTTCAATGGCGGTGCACCACTCCCTGCCTGTGAAGCTGCCTTCATCCTCAACCGCCAAAGTGGATAAAAGCGATTTTGTTACGGTGACGGTGAAATCCGATGGCTCTGTATTCGTGAACAAGAGACCCGTATCAATGGGTAATCTCAGTGAGGTGCTTCGACAATTTCCGGCAAAACAAAGGCGGGGGGCTTTACTATTTGCTGACAAGACCGTTTCATACCAGACTTTGTTCAGCGTGCTGGATAGGATAAGGGAGGCGGGTATAAATAGGATATCGCTTCAAGCCCAACTGGAGAAGGGCTGATGCGTAGATTGGTATTTGCAGCAATCCTGGCGCTTGCCGCCCACGGGCTTTTATTTCTATCAAAGGCACCGTGGGTTTTGCCCCGTACAACCCCACCCAGGTGGTCAGTGAAGCCCGTGGTAGTGGAGTTGGGAGCACCTGCCAGGATCCCTGAAAAGCCAGTCAGGATAAGCTCCGGGCAAAGGGCAGTTTCTTATGAGAAAAAACCTAAGCCCTTGCCGGCAAAAGAGCCCCGCAAAAAACCCACAAGACGGTTAAAAACCAAATCCACTGTAAAACCAAGGCCTAGGAAGGCCAAGAAACTGAAGCGGGTAAAAAAGGTGCGGATGTTTGCGATGAAAAAGCCCGCTGCAAAGCCCGCAGTGCGGTGTAGGGAGCCGAAAAAAGAATCTCAGATTGTTCGACCAGACAATATCCAGGATGTTGAAAAAAAGCCTGGTACAGAGCCAAGGCACGTAAGTGGAGAACCAACTTCAAATTCAGTCCCTGATACTGGCGCACCTTTGCATAAACATACTACTTGGGAGGATATCCCGGATGATATCCTTGCTGAGGCACCCCAGGGGGCAGTGGCCTCCCTGTTTCATGCTACTGGCCAGGAGGAGGCGCTGGTAGAAGCAAGGCCATCGTACCTGGAGAACACTCCACCTGCTTATCCACTCATCGCAAGGGAAAGGGGCTATGAAGGGACCGTTATTCTGGAAGTGCTGGTGAACAGTGAAGGCAGGGTGGGAGATATCCGCTTGTTCAAATCAAGCGGTTACAAAATTCTGGACAAAGCAGCCCTAAGGGCGGTGCGACACTGGATTTTTGAGCCGGGCAGGAGGGGCAATACCCCGATAGAAATGTGGGTGAAGGTACCTGTACGCTTTGTCTTGAAATGAAACGGCAAGAACTTATGTTTGGTATGAGCAAAATCGGGGTGAAAAAGGTTTGCTAAAGGTATCAAATAAGTATATTACCTATATCATGGAATTTGAATTTGATCCAAGAAAATCCGAAAAGAACAGGCAAAGGCACGGAATAGACTTTGTCAAGGCCCAGGCTCTTTGGGATGATCCCTATTTATTAGAGATTCCGGCCAGAACAGAAGATGAGCCCAGGTTTTTGGTTGTGGGTAAAATTTCTGGAAAACATTATTCTACGATTATCACCTATCGAGGGGAGAAGACCAGGATCATCTCGGTTCGAAGGTCCAAAAAAGAGTCAATGTTGACTTCCCCTTATGGATGATTCGCCTTCTGGATAAAGAGGCAAGGCGTCTGGGTGTTCCTCGCCAATCGATCATAAAAATCTGGATCGCTGAAAGGCTTGAGCAGGCCTCGACTACTTAAGTGGCAAGTGTTCGAGTAGCAATCGGTGAGGGATTTTCGAACAGTACAGTGAGCTGGAAGATCATATTTTTGGTTGACAGCGTTCAACGTTTTGCTTATAAGGTGTTCCAAGTCCAGGTGCCGTAAGGCTTAAAAGGGAACCCGGTGAGAGTCCGGGACCGGCCCGCGGCTGTAAGTGGGGACGAAAACCGCACCTTGGGGCACGTTATTCGTCACTTGTTATTGGTTATTAGTTATTAGTTACTTGTTGTTGAGGCGGATACCGAGTCCTGAGGTAAGCCACTGTCAATGGAAGCTGTCAGCGGATAGCGGTCAACGATCAGCATGGTTGAGGAGACGGATTGTTTTTTGCTGATAGCTGAAGGCTGAAAGCTGATAGCCCTGCACTAAACTCTTTGCGAGATCATTGGTACCTGTAAGGTCTTTCATCGAAAGGGAAAGCTAGGTCTTGGGCAGGTACTTCCTAAAAGTTTAGTGCAGGGGACGGGAAGGCGCGGTGACTAGGACGATCCACGAGTCAGAAGACCTGCCTGGACTGCTGGCATGAATCCTCGGGGAGCGGGATAGTGCCATAGGGATCTGGAAGGATAAAAACGGGAAATCCCCGGATCGATCTACGTATCGATTCGGGGATTTTTTTATCCAAATATCCTGGCAGCACGGATGGCCATAAAAAACGATCCGTTTGCGCTCACGCTGGTGGATCTGACAATCCCCCTGGAGCCTAAACTGGCTCTAATAAAAGAGGGTGTTGTGTCCCAAAAAGACAGCATGGTCGTGAGTATCGGAAAAACTGAATATCTTCAGAAAAAGGAGCCTCTAAGGGAGGCAGACTCTATCGTATGTCTGTCGTCAATTGGGTCCGTACCCCTATTCATGAAGGAGTGGTGCAGCAGGAGATAAGGCAAAGAATTTATTGTCAACAGGGAGGGAGAGCAAATGAAAAGATACTTTATAGCTTCAGGTCTTATGGTGGCAGTGTTGATCTGTTTTTTCCCATTTAATGTGATCGGAGCAGAGGAAACACCTCAACTAGAGCAGGTGGTGGTTACCGCCAGCCGGGTGAAAGAAAAGAAGAAGGAAGTAACGGCGAACGTCACGGTCATAGGAGAGCGGGAGATTCGAAACTCCTCTGCCAGGGACCTGGGGGAGTTACTTGCGGAGAAAGGTATAGGACACATACACAAGTATCCTGGTACTCTCACTTCTATCGGAATACGGGGATTTAAAACTGATACTCACGGAAATGATATGCAAAGCCATGTGTTGATCCTAATAGATGGGCGAAGGGCAGGAACAGGTAATATGGCAGAAATCCTCACTAAGAATGTTGAAAGAATCGAAGTCATTAGAGGGCCTGGTTCTGTTCAGTATGGTTCTTCTGGGATGGGAGGTGTTATCAACGTAATAACAAAGCGAGGAAAGGGAAAGCCGTCAGGATTCGTTGTGGGGAGGCTTGGTAGCTTTGGTTACGAGGAATCTACAGTAGGATTTTCAGGTATTGTTAGGAAATTCGATTTTTCAGGCTCATATACATCTGCTACCATGAATGACTATGATACAGCAGGTGGAGATAAGTATGAGAATACAGCTTTTGATTCAAAAGCAAGTACTAGTCTTAACTTAGGCTTTGAATTTTTACCTCGTAACCGCCTTGGATTAATATATCAGTGTTTCGACGCGGACCATGTAGGATCGCCCGGTTACTTGAATTCTGCTGATCCGGACAACTATGTTGATCGGCGACACGAATCCCTAGATTTCATTTATGAGGGCAGCGTAGCTAACATTTTTTGGAAGGCCAGGTATTTTAGCGGTAAAGACATTTATAAGTGGTCAGATCCACCATCTTTTACATATGCTTACGATGAGAGCGTTGATCAGGAAGGGGCTCAGGCCCAAGTTTCATTGGATGTTGAGTCTCTTACTTTAACGACAGGCGTTGACTGGGTCCACTATGATACGAGAACCACATCAAGTTTTTCTTGGCCGAAAAAGTCAGAATATAGAAATCCAGCGTATTTTCTTTTAGGGAAATTAAAAGTGTTAGGCGAAAAGGTGGTTGTTAGTGGTGGCTTAAGATACGACCAGTACAAGGTCGAGATAAAGTCGGGAGAGGGAGGCGATAAGCGTCGTCACCATATGGGGCCTCAATTTGGTATAGCGTACATGCTCACTGATTTTTTTAAAGTTAGAGCTCATTATGGGGAGGGCTTTATGATGCCTTCAGCCAAACAACTAGCAGGAGACTTTACCACCTGGTCTGGACACTACATCGGGAATCCTAATCTCGATCCGGAAAGAAGCAAGACTTGCGAAATAGGTGCTGATATCGGGTACAAGGCTGTAAGCTTTGGAGTTACCTATTTTTACACCAAGTTCAAAGATAAAATCGAGACTACTACAACGCTCACAGGGGATAGAACGTGGGAGAATGTAGGAAAGGCCAGGATTAGCGGTGTGGAGGCAGAGTTGTCGCTTGACATAGGAGAAATATTTACTTGGCCCTTGGAAGTCCGCCCTTATGCCTCCCTAGTATATTTGACAAAATATGAAGATGAAGAGACTGATGAAGATCTTCTGTATACAAGTGATGCGAACCTTTCATATGGTGTAACGGTCTCGGACGACGAGGGCTTATCTCTTAACCTGAACTTTGCGTACCTAGGGCCACAAAAGATTAAAGATTGGCAGAAAGCCGGACCACCTACTTGGACACCCCCGATAGTGACAAAGGGTGGCTTTACCGTTGCTAATGTTACCATCACAAAGAAAATATTAGATTTGCAAAAGTATGGAAAGTTTACCTTTCGAGGAGAGGTTAGAAATCTATTTAACAAAGATTACTCATACGTCAAGGGCTACCCCATGCCCGGGAGAAGCTTGTATCTTGGTTTGAGATACGATTTCTGATCATTGCCGGGGATAAGACCAAGGGGTGGGTTAGTCGGGGGTAGAGTGGTCGGCAGATTACTAAAAGGATCCTCGGCGATGGGAATGCTATGGAGTTAAAAGCATTGATCCTGGGACTGATTTTTGCCACAGGGGTATTTGCTTTTAAGA
Source organism: Desulfobacterales bacterium (assembly GCA_027024445.1). Classification (GTDB taxonomy): domain Bacteria; phylum Desulfobacterota; class DSM-4660; order Desulfatiglandales; family Desulfatiglandaceae; genus B111-G9. The sequence continues at coordinate 1,277 of JALVSJ010000064.1, read as the reverse complement.
GCGGTACTGGCCTTGGTTATTTCGTGCAATCGCACAAAGGAAAGCAAGGCCGTAGGTTTGGGATCCTTGTATACATTGTTATTTATTTCTTGCTGTTTGAGGTAAGTTACCTAGTCGTGAGCAAAGTACCGCTTCTTGGCCACCTCAGTCTGGTTCAAGTTCTCCTAAGATATGCCATGGTCATCCATGTAATCCTTGCAGGAGGGCTTTTCCTATGGGGCCTTTGGGTGGTTAGATTCAGGTCAAGTGGGTGGCATGCAAATTATGGCTGGGTAGCACTGATGATGCCATGTCCTGTTTGCCTGTCAGTTATATTGATTATAACGGCAATGCTTTACTCCAGCCTTGGGGGTAAATCACGTTCGGCAATCTTATTGACTTATCTGCTTTTTCTTTTCATGGGCTCGATGGGGGCCTTTTTCACAGCCCTGCTCCAAAAGAAGGATGGCGTGGAATATTCAAAAGGCTTGGGAATTACAATGTTGGCTCTTGCTTCCTACTTTTTGTTAGCAGTCATTATCATGCCTCAGTTCAAGGACATAGATAAGATCTATAGACTAGCTGCCTATGAGGCGGAAGGCGAAGGGATTCAGTCAAAACAATTCATGATTCCGTTATTGGTAATGAGCGGAGCATGGTTGAGCGGTTTCCTGCGAATGTGTTCAAGGAACAAAAGGGCACGGGGATGAACATAGGCGCCGTACTAAAATCATTCATATATATTGTTTCAGCGTCTTTGCTGTATCCGGTGTTATTCTTGTTATCAATCCTGGTCTTATGGACCCTGGCTGCGGCAGGGGGATTTTTCGCTGAATGGCTCGAGCGAGTTAAGCTCGATACGTATGACATGGACAGATTGGCTAAGGCGCTTCGCAATAATGACCTAGGGACTGTGGTGTCCCATAGAGCCATGGAATATGCAAAAATGTGTAAAGACCTCCTTGCCAAACACGGGGGCCGGGATGAGCTCGAAATGGAAAACCTCTTACAGGAGCACATCATTGGATTGTGGAAGTCCTTGGATAGGACCAGGATGATGGTACGTATAGGTCCCGGTCTTGGCTTGATCGGGACGCTGATACCCATGGGCACGGGGCTGGCGGCACTAGGTCAAGGGGATCTGACCAGGTTATCTGGTGACCTCATTATTGCTTTTACTACCACGGTAGTAGGGCTGTCAATCGGCATATCTGCCTATTTCTTTTACACGATCAAAAGGAGATGGGTGGAGAAGGACATCAAAGACCTCCGGGTAATTACAGATCTCCTGGTGGGAG
>JALVSJ010000063.1 GCA_027024445.1 Desulfobacterales bacterium | reverse complement strand
GGAATTATCTTGGAATGCTCGATGTGGAAGCAGGTCTCGGGCCGCTGTACATGGAGACCCATGAGGCCATTGCAAAGCTGGCCGAGCAGTATAAAGATGATCCCAAGGCCTTCAAGAAGAAAATGAAAGAGCTGGAGTCCGAGGCATGGGAGGACTTCCTTGACATGACCATCTCCCAGGCGCATCTCTGGGCAGCCCTAAACGTTAAACCTGAGGAGAAACACTCCGAGATCGCTGCATGTGAGCCCTACTTCATCGGATCACACTCCGGCGCCTCCGGTGCCTGGGTGAGCGGTCCTGATGATCTGGATACCCCTTACAAGTGGGGTTACACTAACATGACGACGGTCGAAGGGCTATTCGCAGCAGGTGATGCCTCTGGTGCATCCAGCCACAAGTTCTCCTCTGGTTCCCATGCCGAAGGTCGTATTGCCGGTAAGGCTGCCATCAAGTACATCGTTGAAAAGGGCGCTGAGCCTCAGGTTGACATGGGCAAGGTGGAAGAGCTGAAGAAGAAGGTACTGCAACCTCTTGACACCTATGAACAGTTCAAAGACCTGACCACTGATGATTCAGTCAACCCTAACTACCTCCTCTGGAGGCAGTTCATGGACAGGCTGCAGAAGATCATGGATGAGTATGTCGGCGGCGTGACTGCCCAGTTCAAGACCAGCAAGGCCTTGCTGGAGAGGGCTATGGAGCTGTTTGAGTTCTTGAAGGAGGACTCCGAGAAGCTGGCTGCCCGCAATCTCCATGAGTTGATGAGATGCTGGGAGAACATCCACAGGATGTGGCAGGGTGAGGCCCATATCCGGACTATTTTGTTCCGCGAGGAAACAAGATGGCCTGGTTACTACTTCAGGGCCGACAAGCCAAAGATGGACAATGACAACTGGCTGTGCTTCGTCAACTGCAAGTGGGATCCTGCCACTGGTGAGTGGGATGTCTTCAAGAAAGACATCTGGACAATGCCTGGCGTCTAATGATTAACCCGTAATGAATGCTCCGGTTGCCTTTTACGGGCACCGGAGCATTTCATTAATAGGGCAATGAGGCAATCGCAGTGGTGTCAAAGGAACCGCGTGCCATAAATTGTGCGCATTTTGTGAAGAGCCGTTTTGGCGAGGCGGGAAGGCCAATGAAAATGGCTATTGACGAAATGCGCATTTTGTAATATTAGGTCAACGCATATTTACTTTTAAGAAAATCCTTATTCTGGAGGGGACAATGGTGGAAACACAGGCGAATACCCAGAGTATCTTAGTGGTGGGCGGAGGAATCAGCGGGGTGACCGCTGCGCTTGAGGCTGCAGAGGCAGGGTACGATGTGGTCCTCATTGAAAAGAATCCGTATCTGGGCGGGCGAGTTGCCCAGCTTTATCATTACTTTCCTAAACTATGCCCTCCAATTTGTGGGCTGGAGATCAACTTCAGACGGATGAAGGTGAATCCCAGGGTACGGTTTTTTACAATGGCAGAATTGGTGAGTGTGTCGGGAGAGGGGGGCAACTATGATGTGACCATCAAATTGTCGCCTAGATATGTAAACGAAAAATGTACCTGTTGCGGGAAATGTGCGGAAGTGTGTGAGACCGAGATTAATAACCCCTTCAATTTTGGAATGGACAAGATCAAAGCCGCATATTTGCCCCATGAGTTTGCGTTTCCCATGAGATATGTACTGGATCCATCAATCATAGGCACAGATGAAGCAAAGAAATGCCAGGAGGCCTGTGAGTACGGTGCGATAGACCTGGATATGCAGGAGAGCACCTTTGACATGAAGGTGGGTGCTATTATATGGGCTGCCGGATGGAATCCTTATGATGCATCCAAGATCGAGTATTACGGATTCGGCCAGTACAAGAATGTGATAACAAATGTGATGATGGAACGCCTGGCTTCGCCCAACGGACCCACCAACGGCAAGATTGTGAGACCCTCGGATGGCAAAGAAGTGAAAAATGTGGCGTTTATCCAATGTGCCGGCTCACGAGATGAAAACCATCTGCCTTACTGTTCGGGGATTTGCTGCCTTGCCTCCATGAAGCATGCTACATATCTAAGGGAGCAATACCCGGACTGCCAGGTAACCATTTTCTTCATTGACATTAGGGCGCTGGATAGATTGGAAGATTTCTATATAAAGGTGCAAGAAGACGAGAAGGTTTCCTTCATAAAGAGCAAGATCGCATACATCACCGAAGATGAGGAGACCGGGGACCTAACAGTAGAAGGAGAAAACACTAGGACCGGCGAGCAAATCAGGATGACGTTTGACATGGTGGTGCTGGCCACGGGAATGGTTCCAAACAAGATGAACGGGGTCGCTCCGCCTGACGTAACCTACGACGATTACGGCTTTATCACCCTGAATCCTGATAAGCCTGGAATATACGGGGCTGGATGTACGAGAAGGCCTACCGACGTGGCCACCTGTGTACAGGACGCCACTGCAGCAGCGTTGAAAGCCATTCAATCAATCGCCAGGAGGTAGCTCAATGGAGAAGAAAACAGCAGTCTATATATGTACTGGATGTGGGATAGGAGATGCCCTGGATGTGGGTAAGCTCTCTGAGATAGCGACTGATGATTACAGTGTTCCAATTTGCAAGGAACACCCGTTCCTATGCGGTCCCGAGGGTGTGGAATTGATAAAAAAGGATATAGAAGAGGAAGGTGTGAACACCATTATCATTGCCGCCTGCTCCCCACGGGTTAACTATGATGTATTCAACTTTGGCCAGGACAAGATCGTAGAGCGTGTAAATTTGCGCGAGCAAGTGGTCTGGATGCAACCTCCTGGAGAGGAAGACACCCAAATGCTTGCTGAGGATAACCTGCGCATGGGATGTTCCAAGGCCAATGACACAGATCTGCCAGAGCCATTCAAGCCAGAGGAAGAGATTTCAAAGGATATCCTGGTGGTAGGTGGGGGGCTAGCGGGCCTGACAGCGGCATTGGAGACTGCGAAAGCGGGCTACAAGGCAGTATTGGTTGAAAAGGAAGATAAACTCGGTGGTTTTCTCACCAAAATGAAAAAGCGCGTTACCCTGCCTTATAAAGAACTCTATGATACTGGACTGGAAGAGCTTGTAAAAGCAGTGGAAGATAATCCCAATATCAAAGTATATACTTCTTCCACGGTGGAAAAGGTAAGCGGCGCCCCTGGACTGTTTTCTGTGGAAATTAAGGGAAACGGAAACAGCGCAACCGAGAAGGTGGGGGCCATTGTTCAAGCGACAGGTTGGGTCCCCTACGATGCCAATAAGCTGGATCACCTTGGATACGGCAAATTCAAGGACGTAATCACCAATGTGGAAATGGAGGAGATGGCGGCAGCAGGAAAGATAACCAGGCCCTCGGACGGCAAAGATGTAAAGAATGTTTTGTTCGTCCAGTGTGCAGGCTCAAGGGATCCCGAACATCTCCCCTATTGTTCCTCTGTGTGTTGTCTCGTTTCTCTAAAGCAGGCCACTTATGTTAAAGAACAGAACCCCGAAGCAGTTAATTACATTCTATACAAGGATATGAGAACGCTGGGCCAGGCCGAGGATTTTTATAAGAAGGCCCAGCTTGATGGTAACGTCTTTATCCGCGGGGCAGTAACAAATGTGGGTGAAGAAGGGGGTAAATTGTTTGTAGAGGCTGATGACGAGCTGCTAGGAGAAAAGATCAAGATAGAAGACCTTGACCTAGTGGTACTTGCAGTGGGAATGGTTCCCACGACACAGCCAGATGAGGTTCCCAGAATCCCTGCTCCTGAGGGGGCTGAAGGGGCCGATGAGGAAGGAATGATAGAGGTTACTCCTGACTCTGGTTTTTACGCCACCAAAGCTCTCGGGCTGGAATACCGACAGGGGCCAGAGCTTCCAACACTAAAATATGGTTTCCCTGACAGCCACTTTATTTGCTTTCCTTATGAGACCAGGAGGACCGGTATCTACACTGCTGGTTGCGTGAGAAGGCCCATGGAGACGGTCAAGGTTATAGACGATGCTACCGGCGCCGCTATGAAAGCGATTCAATGTACCGAGGCCACGGCCATAGGCATGGCGGTCCATCCGAGGGCTGGGGACATGACTTACCCAGAGTTCAACATGCAGCGTTGCACCCAGTGCAAACGCTGCACCGAAGAATGTCCCTTTGGCGCTATTAATGAAGATGAGAAAGCTAACCCTCTGCCCAATCCCACAAGGTGCCGGCGTTGCGGTGTCTGCATGGGGGCCTGCCCCGAAAGGATCATATCCTTCAAAAACTATTCGGTGCCTATGATAGGGAATATGATAAAAGCCATTGAGGTCCCTGAAGAAGATGAGGAAAAGCCCAGAATCGTTGCTCTTGTGTGCGAAAACGACGCATATGCTGCACTGGATATGGCAGGCATAAGGAGGCTGCAGATAAGTCCTTACATCAGGTTTATCCCGGTGAGGTGCCTGGGATCCGTGAATCTGGTATGGGTGGCTGATGCCCTGTCCAGAGGAATTGACGGTATCCTTCTCATGGGCTGCAGATATGGTGATGATTATCAGTGCCATTTCATAAAGGGCAGCGAGCTTGCAAACACCCGTCTGAGCAAGGTGTCTGAGACCCTCGATCGTTTGGCGCTAGAATCAGACAGGGTCAAATTTGTGGAAGTGGGAATAGCTGATTATGAAAAGATCCCAAAAATTATAGAAGAGTTCATGGAGACAATTGAGGAAGTGGGTCCGAACCCGTACAAAGGATGGTAGAAGGGCGGTTAGGTGTGATTCTGCCCCAGTGTGCCTTAGGTGATAACGTCTAGCAGTGGGGGAAATTATGACGAGCTACGAACCCTCTTTTGCCCGGGAAGTTTTTGAAAACGTTGACTATGGCGAAGAGATTAAGATGTGCATGCAATGTGGGGTGTGTGCAGCCTCTTGCCCCCTGAGCATGGAAATGGATTATTCGCCAAGAAAAATTTTCCTCATGATCCGCGCCGGGAAACGAGAGGAAGTTTTGCGCGCCAACTCCATCATGTTGTGCACCTCCTGCTATTCCTGCAAAGTGAGGTGTCCAAGGGGGATCCCGGTGGTGGATGTAATGCATGGGCTGGCTAACTATGCGCTTCGGCATGGTTTTATCCCGAGGAAACAAACCGCGGTATTTGGCGGAGAGTTCTGGAAACAGATTTACAAGCTGGGAAGGATAGATGAAAAGGATCTTTCCAGACGTTACTTTTTCGCGGACGGATTTGTTCAGGGCATTAAGAATAGTCTTGAGATGGCGGACATGGGAATCACCATGTTCCTCCACAGAAGAATGAAACTCCTTCCGGAGCGGCCGATTAAGGGCATAAAGGATCTGAGAAAAATGCTGGATAAGGCGGCCGAATTGGGGAAAGGAGGTGCTGGCGCATCATGAAATACTTCCTGTATTGGGGTTGCAGTCTCGAGGCAAGCGGAGCCAATTATTTGGCTTCACTAAAGCCGGTATTTGAGAAATTGGGCATAGAATTCGAGGAAATCAAGGACTGGAATTGTTGCGGCGCCAGTATCTCATATATTGGAGCCAATGACCTATCCATAAAGGTCCTTAATGCCCGCAATCTTGCCATAGCCGAAGCCAATGGTGGCTACGACATCATTGCCCCTTGCAGTTCCTGTTATATTCAAATGGTAAAGGTTAACCACGAAATTCAAGAAGACCCTGAAGTGGCAGCTAAGGTGAATAAGGCCCTGGCAGAAGGGGGACTTCAGTATAAGGGGGGAGTGAAGGTACGCCATGTGCTGGACGTATTGTACCATGACATAGGAGTAGACAAGATAAGAGAGAAAGTGGTGAGACCCCTCAGTGGTCTGAAGGTAGCAGGGTATGTTGGGTGCCAGTCTGTTCGGCCTTACGGAGAGTATGACAGCGTGGAGAGACCGGTAAGTCACGATAGTATAATAGAGGCGTTGGGAGCTGAGGCCGTGCCTTTTCCCAAGAAGATGCGCTGCTGTGGCTCAGGGATATTTTTGACTGAGATGGAATATTGTTTTAATCTGGTTAAGGATATCCTCGAAGATGCGTTGAATCACGGGGCCCAGTTGATTTCTACGGTGTGTCCAATGTGTGCCATGAATCTTGAAGTGTATCAATCACGGATCAACAAGGCCCTTGGGACAAACTTTGACGTACCCATTGTTTATCTGACACAGTTGATGGCTGTAGCCTTTGGCGGAGACCTTAAGCACGATGCAGCATTGCACTACAATATCATTCCACCGGAAACTGTGATCCAATCTGCGCTGCATTAAAAGTTTTCATGTTTCTTTCGAGAAACCAAATCCCCGGGGGCATGGAGGGATTTGGTTTCTTTTTTGGAGGAGCCAGGAGACAAGGGGAAGCCCACAGTTTCCCTTTATCAGTGATACGCAGAACTGGGAAGAGGTGTATCTTTGATGTGATCGGCGGCCTAGAATTTTCTTGTTCTTTGAGAGACTGTTTATTGCTGGGAAAAGGAGTATCCCTGATGCGACTGGCGGGAGGGCGCCGTGTTTTCGTGACTTATCAGTGGGGGGAAACCGCAGCCCGGCACTCAACTTCTTACCCGAAACGCGGCATGAAAAGCAATCTCCAGGAACCGAATGAACCATATTGCCATCGAATTCTTTTCTGAGGGTTGAGTGCCGGGAATGCGGAGGGGCAAAACATCCCCCGCCGATAAGTCGCTGAAAACACCAGCCCGTGAGACTCGGAGCAGAAGGGATACTCCTTTTCCCAGCAGCGGATAGCTCCATTCACTACTAACATTCAAAGTGTGAGGAGGTAAGGCCATGAATGATCAGGAAAGGCCAGAATGCCCTTATTGTGGGGTGGAGATGAAAAAATGGAGGACCCCAGAATACTCTACCTGGGGTACGGAATTTCAATGGGTCTGTTTTAACGATGAATGCTCATACTTCGTGCGAGGATGGGACCATATGATGAAAACCCAAAATGTAAACGCATCCTACAGGCACAGGCTGAATCCTGTCACAGGGGAGCAGGGACCACTTCCCTGCTGGTCTTATGATGCGCACAAGGATCGAATTATCGAGGATTAGTAGGTGATATGGCATGAAAAAAATTGGCAGAAATGATCCGTGCCCCTGCGGCAGTGGAAAAAAGTTCAAGAAGTGCCATCTGGGAAGAGAAGATGAACTCTTCTTGGACAAGATGGGAGAGTTTACCGAGGAGCAAAGCCGACAGATCACAGGGCTACCCGGGGCAAGCCACGGCAGAGCAAAAGAGATACTGGAAGGCCTGGATATAAAGGCGCTCACTGGACGTTCGG
>JALVSJ010000062.1:6845-7286 GCA_027024445.1 Desulfobacterales bacterium | reverse complement strand
GAAATGGATTTAGCCGGATGAGGGCTTATGAGTGGCTCGACTCCAAGGCGCTCCGTTTTATGGATGCAGTTGTGTTTGTGAGCAATGCCATGAAATCCGATGCTAGATTCAAACACCTGAACCCATCCAAAGTCCACGTCATCCACAACGGCATCCCCCTCACCACCGACAACCCAACCAATTCCCAACTTAACCACTCAACTACTCAACCATTTAACGATTTAACTACTCCCCAATTTAACTATTCAACTAATACACTACTCAACAATTCAACTAATCCAACTAATCACCAACTTGACCAATCACTAATTGACTTCTGTTCTTCAGGCTTCACCCTCGGCTCCATCGGCCGCCTCTCGCCAGAAAAGGGCTATATTTACTTGGTAAGGGCATTGAAAATAATCAGAGACAGAGGCCATGATGCCCGGCTGGTTATCATAG
>JALVSJ010000062.1:0-6835 GCA_027024445.1 Desulfobacterales bacterium | reverse complement strand
GCCCATGACTATTTTGGAAGCCATGAGAGCAAAGGTCCCAATTGTGGCCACGAGGGTAGGGGGGATACCAGAGATTTTACAAGAAGGGAAGGCGGGAATTTTGTGCAGAGAGCTTGAGCATAGAGAGATAGCTGCAGCAATTGAGGATCTTATCACCGACAAAGAAAAGATGCACACGTTGGCTAATGAAGCGAAGCTAATACTCGAGACAAAGCATTCAAGTGCAGCTATGGCCAAAGCCTATCGCAAACTATATATTCCGAACGCAACAGGTATATCCTCCCAGAACTGATTGCCGCAGGGAGCTGGGAAGCTGTTGTGCCATCGAGATTACACAGGGGTACAAGAAGCTACCAGTCAGAAGCGACAGGAGATCAGCAATAAGCCAATACGAAGATAGGTCGCACAAACCCAACAAGGCGGACAAGTCCACAAATATAATAAAAGCAATCAGCGGAATAACGGTTAAAGCCTCAATTGGACGAGTCAAAGCAATACCGCTAAGATTCAAATTTCAGGAGGGGTGCAAACATGGCTAGGATATTTATCTCTTACTCTCACAAGGACTCCACAGTTGTCATGCCTGTGGTTGACGCCCTTGAACAGGAAGGACATCAGGTAGACATAGACAAGGAGTTTCTTGAAGCCGGGGATAGGCTTGTGCCCGAAATTGAGAAGAGGATTCATCAGAGCGATTTCGTGTTGGTGTTTCTGTCAAGAAGTTCAGCGAAGAGAAAATGGGTAGGAAAGGAAGTCTTTGAAGCTCTGAAAACTGAGCTTCAGGAAGGAAAGGCGAAAATTATACCGTGCATAATTAACCGTCCAAGCTCATCCATTTTTCCAGACGCCTTTACCAAGCATCCAGCATATGAAAGGCTTTATCTCGACTTTTCCGACCCTTCCGAATATGACGACGCAATCAAAACCCTACTTGAGCGAATTCGCAAAAATAAGAGCACAGGATTTGACGGTGAAGAGTATATGATTTTGGATATCGATTATCCGAAGCTCGAGATTTATCTAACAGGGCCTAACTTGAGTTGGGAAAAGAATTCACGCTTCATGTATGCTGAGGCCCTTCGGTCCTATGTTCTCTTCGGCTTCAAAAGGGATAACGTAGGGATATACTTTAAACATTTTGCTGTGTGCAAAGAGAAGGAAGCAGAAAAGATCCGGGATATAATAAGCAGCCACTATGAGGTAACGGGAGTTGGAAGCAGAGACAACCTCCCGGGAAAGTGGAGGATTTGGTTCTGTCTAAGAGATTATCCAATAGTGAGCGCCGCTAAGAACAATAAGTGGACAAACTAGATTAAGACCTGCGGGATGCCCTTAGTCACATGTCACTGGTAGCTGAGAACAGGAATCCCTTTCAGGATGAGCACTGCTTTTCTCCGACCCCCAGCTTATGAAGGCGTTGGTATGGCAACGCCTCATCTTTGTTCGGACATATGAACATCGTCCACTTGGCAAATCCAGATACTGCTCCTCTGTGTGACAACCGCTCTTACTACGGTGGGCTTGAGCGGTTCTTGGAGGACATAGTAGCATTTCAAATGGGGGAGCATAATGTAAGTCTGATTCAGCCAAACGTGGATGTTTTCAAAAGAGCCAGTCAGTCAATACTAAGCGAGGACTGGAATTGTCTTTATGAGATAGGGAAAGAGGTGGTAGGCAGGTATGACGCTGACGTTTATCACATCCACGATTGGTATGGGGGCATCTGTCTTGAGTACCTGTATAGGAGAGGACTTAGAAATATCGTCATGACGTCACACTTGCCCCTTCGGAGAGGCTTCACATACAAGGACACCACTGCGGATTGGCGTGCAAAATTCTATCTAGAGGATATCGGGCTAAACGGTGCCAAAAAGATAATATGTGCTTCGCAGTACAATGCGGACTTTCTGGTCTCTGAGTACGGATTAGAGGAGAAAAAAATACACATAATACCTCTCGGAGTAGACACTCGCAGGTTCAAGCCCGTTCAAGGTGATCCTCCGTCCCCATTGGAGCCACATCTCCTCTTTGTTGGAAGACTTATAGATCAGAAAGCCCCCCAGCTACTAATACGAGCTATGCCCGAGATCTTGGATGCCTTTCCCAAGGCCAGACTTACAATTGTTGGCTCTGGTCCTGATTTTGGAAGGGTGGAGAGGTTAATCGAGGAAAAGCATCTTACTGAGAAGATTAGGATGGCGGGACTGGTAGACAGAGCAACCCTCCTGTCCTATTATTCTAACTCTACATTACTTATTATTCCCTCTCAGTTCGAGCCGTTCGGACTGGTGGGTATTGAGGCAATGGCCTGTGGCTGCCCTGTTTTTGGGATATCTCCAGGTGGCATCAGCGCTTACCTGTATGAGCATGAAATGACAAGAAGCTATTCTCCTCGTAGGCTTGGGCGAGCTATAATTGACCGTCTCAATAAGCTGGCGAAAGAACCCAATCATCGTATCGAATGTTGCCGGAGAGCCGAAAAGTTCAGTTGGGAGAAGCAAATAGATCTTTACGAAAGGGTTTATGAAGAGGTCGCCAGGTGAATTCACCATCTCTACATTTGGTTTGGCACATACATCAACCTTTTTTTATACCAGAAGACGAGGTTAGGTGGAGATTTGATTCTTCGTATATTCCTTTGATCGATGCGCTGAGCGAAAGAAAAATACCGTGCTCTATAAATATTACCGGCAGCACATTAAGGGGGGCCTCAAAGCTTTGCCCTGAATTTGTAGATATCCTTAGGGATTACCTGGGCACAACTCGGTCAGTCTTACTTGGTAGTGCCGCCTACCATCCTATCCTTCCGTGGCTTACAACCAAGTCTGCCCTGGCTCAGATCAGACTGGATCGCAATGTCAAGCAGGGTCTAGGATTTTCAACAGGTGATATCTTCTGGCCAACGGAGCTCGCATGGTCTACAAGAGTTGGCATTTTGGCTGCGGCTGAAGGCTACAAGTTTGTGGTTATAGACAGCGCATCCAGGGATTTTGCTAACCAGCTACCACAATGGAAAGAAGGGGAAAGGGGGCTTCTGCCTTTCTCTAAAGGGACTCGGAAACTTGGCGTCAGTTCACAGATCAGGGTCAGGGTGCCCTCATCGGGTGATTCCAAGCCAATAGTTTTGGTAGTTAGAGAGCATAGCTTATCCAAGGCTTTCTTGGAATATCTGAGTTCGGATCAGAGAGACTTAAACACCGAGCTAGGCCCCTTTCTCGAAGAGATGGAAAAAGTCCGTATACGGTTCTTAAATCCAAGGTCGCCTCTTGTACTAGCTGAAGACGTTGAGAGATTTCTCCCCAATAGTTTGCCAAGGTTTTTAGACTTCCTAGATGAGCTGATCGGCCACGGCGTCTCTTTCCTTTCTTTTACTGATTTTAACCTGTCTGCCCCCATAATAGAGCATAAATATGTGCCGGCAAGCACCATGGAAGGGGATGAGAGTATTTGGATGGCATCTGTCGATGACATGTGGTTTAGGGCATATGCAGCAGAGCTTTCAACTTCAGTAGAGTCGCTATTCGATATTACTAATGTTTCATCAGAAATAGAGTCCACCATCGTTGAGACATTGCTTAGGATACAAGACTCTAGCTTTTACTTCTGGCACTACATTTCACGGGCCCGGGCGCCGTTTTACCGCGAGGCACGTGTTCTGGAGGAGCTTATTAAAAAATATCAAAATGGGGAAAGGAAGTCCCTGAGGCCCACTGCATGATACTCCCTCCCTACACATGGCACGGTGAGAATATCGAGACGATAAGTATTAACGAAACAAGGTTTAAACATGCCAAATTCGGCCTCCTTGGAGCATTCGGATTGAAAAAAAAGCACTTCCATCGGTTTAAAACGGCCTCAAACCAAAAGATTATTTGGTCTGATAAATTAGGCGGAGTGGCAGGTGGGTCTCATCAGGATTCAGAAGAAAAGAGAAAAATTTTACACGAATTCGTGATAGTTGAAAAATTCTTCCTGGATAAGCAGTTGTTTGTAGGTTACCGAGGGGTTATCGATCCATGCAAGCCCATGAGGGGCATCCTAAGGGAGGATTGTTCTGTAAAGCTAGAGTTATCCTCACGGAACAGGAAGTTTAACTTCAAAGTGTGCTTAGCATATTTTGACATGAATGAGGTCCTAGAACTCCTGCTTTTTTGCGATCTCGATTCAATAGGCCTTGATGATCTGATTTTCCTAAAACAGGCCAAGTGGTACAGGAGCGAAGCGGAAGGCTGGCGCATGATAGCACCGTATTCCGATGGATCTCACTGTAGAACAATAGCTGACCTTTGTGCTGTGATCCTTGCCTCGTGCCAACTAGATACGTCCGCCTTACAACAGCAAGGGTGGCCGTTTTTTGACTTCATCGAGATTGAGAATGTAAGGCCGTGTAAAAGTGTCCAACTGAAGGCCGATCATGTACTCTCGGACCGAGAGTTCTTTGGTCTGGTTACTGGGGATGAGGGGTACAGGCTTGTTGACGTGAAAGCTGATTATGTTAAGAGCGTGATAGATGACAAAAAAATGCAGTTTGTCGGACGAAAGTATTTCTTTTACCAATTTTCCCTGACCAGTTGTGTCGGGTTTTTCTCAAAGGATAGGCACTTGGTCCGAAAGAAATGGAGTGATAAGTATAGGTACAGTGTTGGGTATATTCCGTCACTTTTTGAATATACCGGGTTTAAGAATTCGGTCCCGTGTATCCAGGACGGAATATTGCTCCTGGTTGAACGGTGCTTATTAAGATATGTCAAACTCCATCAACTTTATTCCTCATTGGAAGCAGGGCGTTTAGCTCAGCACTGGCTAAAGAAGAAATGCCGATGGATTGGCTCCATTTGGCGCGAGCCAGGACTTTTTAAGGAACTAGATACCCTTGATATCATCATAGACAATGCCCTTTGGATAATAGCCCATGGGTATGAGGAGCTTTTGTTTGGATACAACAACCTCCGCGATAAGGTCGATAGGTGTATCGAAAGAAGGTCTAAGCATTTTTACCAAACTGTAATATTGATTATTACCATAGTGGGAGTTGTTCTGGCCTTTTTTCAGATAATTGGTCGGGTATAGATCGAGAGGGACAGAGAATAAAATTTCCTAGCTTACCAATTTAGTTCTGGCAGCCACAGGGGAGACTTCCCAAAGCTTGATGGACAATATGGTTAGAAGAGCGTCTTCCGGCCTGTATTTTGAGCGGCTTCTCGGACCAAGAAAGGCTCGTGCTGCCAACAGGAAGAAATTTATGGCCAACCATTTGAGCAATCCCGGCAACAGGGTGGTATAAGGTAACTTTCCTGGGAAAGTACAAAGAACATGTGTGGTATCAGTGGAATTTATAACTTCCGGTCACAGGAACCAGTGGATCCCAAGATCCTAGAGAGAATGAACAACTCCCTAGTCCACAGGGGTCCCAATGACGAAGGGGCTTTCATTGATCGTAATGTGGGCCTTGCAATGCGGCGTCTGTCCATCATCGATTTAGCAAGCGGAAGACAACCGATCCACAATGAGGACAAAACTATCTGGATTGTGTTTAATGGAGAAATTTACAATTACCAGGAACTTAGAGAACTTTTGATAAACAAAGGGCATAAATTCTACACGTCAAGCGATACCGAAACGATCGTGCATCTCTATGAAGAATACGGTGCAAGATGTCTTGAGTACTTACGAGGTATGTTCGCAATCGCCATTTGGGACTCAAGGAACAGTACCCTTTTCCTGGCTCGAGATCGCGTAGGTATCAAGCCCCTTTTCTATGCTATTTTGAATGGAGAGAAAATAATCTTTGGATCAGAAATTAAAGCCCTCTTAGAACATCCTGAAGTTCCGGCAGAAATTGATTATCAAGCTCTCGATGCGTACTTTGCGTATCTGTATATCCCGGCACCATTAACTATATACAGAGGAATTAGAAAACTAGATCCAGGGCACTATATTAAGATAACTGAGCACAATATCACTGTTCGCAAATATTGGGATGTAACTTTTGACCCCGATTTCAGCAAGTCCGAAGAATATTTCCTTGAAGGGTTCGCCGGGCTATTTCAGGAAGCGGTCAGGCTGAGGCTGATAAGCGACGTGCCACTTGGCGGTTTCCTAAGCGGGGGAGTTGACTCAAGCATGGTGGTCAGCCATATGGCGTTGAACTTAAACGAACGGCCAAATGCGTTTACAGTAGGATTTGCAGGGAACACTGGATCGTATTTGGACGAAAGACCATATGCAAGACTTGTCGCTGAAAAATACAATCTGAATCATGAGATGATAGAAGTCGAGCCGGACATAACAACAATCTTGGATCCCCTTGCTAGTGCCTTCGATGAGCCCTTTGCCGATGATTCCATCATTCCCACCTATTATATATGCGAGGCCGCCAAAAGAAAAGTAACGGTAGTTTTGACCGGCCTGGGGGGAGATGAGTTATTCGCCGGTTATGAAAGGTATTTAGGTTTCCGCTTGAGTCTCCTTTACGATTGGATTCCAAGATCCCTTTCTCGATCCATAATCGAGCCAGTCCTGGGATCCCTCCCTGAGTCCGCAAACGGGAGCAGCCGGACTGATCACATAAAAAGGTTTGTTCGGGCCTCGGAATTGCCCCTAGATCAAAGGTATGCAAGCTATGTTACCACAATGGGCGCACATGATAGGGAAAAACTCTTCAGCAGAGATATTAGAAACAGGATCGATTTTAACCAGACGGCTGATTTAATGGTTTCTCATTTCAACTCAGCAGATGTCTCAGCAGATCCGCTAGATCATGTATTTTATCAGGACTTCAAAACGTATCTGCCTGAAGACATATTAGCGCTCACAGATAGAATAGGAATGCACC
>JALVSJ010000061.1 GCA_027024445.1 Desulfobacterales bacterium | reverse complement strand
TACATGGCCAGGGTTTCGTGATTAAACACGCCTTTCCTTGATTCTCGCAGCCTTACCTCTCAATCCTCTCAGATAATACAACCTGCTGCGCCTCACCTTGCCGCGGCTAACTACCTCTATTCTGTCAATCAAAGGAGAGTGAAGAGGAAAGATCCTTTCCACACCAATTCCATAGCTCACTTTCCTGACGGTAAATGTCGCGCCCGTCTTTCCTTTCCTCTTTCTGATGACAACCCCTTCAAATACCTGAATTCTTTCTTTATCGCCCTCACGTATCCGGGCATGTACCCTGACCGTATCTCCTTCCCGAAACTCTGGAATATCGGTGCGCATTTGTTCTTTTTCCAAAATGTCCATTACATCCATCTTTCATTTCCTCCTGCAAGAAATCATCTACCCACCAAGCGATCCAGGATTATAGCTGCGGCGGCCCTGACCGAGAGGTGGTTATAATCACCGGGTCCATGGATCGGTTCAAGCACGTACTCCGAGTCCTCCAACACTTGCCGATGAAGTCCCCAGGCCGTGCCAAAGAAAAGTAATATGGGCTCTGCTTTATTCATGAGATCACGAGCCCTGTCAAACTTGATAACTTTTCCCACCTGCCCTGTAGCGTCCGTTGCCACGCAGATTGGCGGCTCGCCCTCACTCTGTTTGATCCTCTCTTTCGCCTCCTCTATACTTTCTACAACGGCCACGAGCTGCAAAGCCTCTTTGCGGTCCGGATTATATGAGGCGCCATAACCTTTTGTCCAATGGGCCTTTATTCTTTCAACCAGTTCCTTTTGATCCACGAGGGGCGTGATTATGAAAAAGGCCTTCGCCTCATACGTTCGGGCCAGCCTGCTTATATCGTGAACGTCTAAAGTCGTAACCGCTGATGCTATGGTATCATAATTCTTGTTATAAACAGGATAGTGAACCAGCCCGATATAGAGTGACATGTCCTCCTTAATTCTTTCCACCGAGGTTTACTTCAAAGCCCAGGTCTTTTAGCATCTTGCGATCCTTTTCATCAAGTCTTGCTCTGGCTAACAGATCAGGTCGGCGCAGGGCGGTCCGCCTCAAGGCCTCTTTTCTTCGCCATAGCCGGATCTTTTCGTGGTCGCCAGAAAGCAACACGTCAGGCACACTCTTTCCCCTGAATACCCTAGGCCTAGTGTAGTGCGGATGCTCCAACAATCCGTCTTTGAAAGAATCCTCAACAGCAGAGTCATAGTTCCCCAACACTCCTGGTATCAATCTGGCAACAGCGTCTATCACAACTAGGGCAGCCAGTTCCCCTCCGCTTAAGACATAATCGCCAATGGAGATCTCTTTATCCACACAGAGTTCCTTTACCCTTTCATCCACACCTTCATATCTACCGCAAATAAGGACCAGCCGGTCATACTTGGCTAGCTGCCACGCAAGTGCCTGATCGAATTTTTCTCCCTGCGGACTCATGAGTACCTTTATGGACTTCCCTCCGCCTTTGTCCAAAGACTCAACAGCCTTTACTACGGGCTCAGGCTTCATAACCATACCTTCGCCACCACCATAAGGACGATCATCAGTGCTGCGGTGGGGATCATCGGCAAAATCTCTTATGTTAACAACATTAATATTAATGAGGTTTCTCTGTATAGCCTTACCCAGAATGCCCGTCTGCAAATATCCCGACTGGAAGATCTCAGGGAAAATGGTTAAAATATCAATCTTCATCAATCTCAAGCATTCCGTCCAGAGGCGACACAATCATTTTCCCCCCTGTGAGATCCACTTCACGTACTACCTCAACTGTTGCAGGGATAAGGTGCTCTCGCCCCCTGTCGGTCACCACATAGACGTCGTTGGCAGGTGTCGGGATTATCTGGCTGAGCCGGCCGAGATATGTGCCGTTTTCATGATAAACCTCCAGGCCCAGCAGCTCAAACCAGAAGAACTCATTCTCACTGGACTTCTCGAAGGCCTTCTTATCAGCAAGGACATCAGAATGTCTCACAGACCCGGCCTTTTCCATTGAGTCTATTCCTGCCAGCTCCAACAGCAACAGCCGTTTATGGGGCCTTACGGAGATGACCCTATACTGCCGAAGGTGATTAGCAGCATCAGTCAAAAAGACAGTCCCCACCTTCATGAACGATTCCCAGGACTCGGCGTAAGACTCGACCAGGAGAAGGCCCCTGAGGCCATGGGGTCGCCTAACTTTACCAATAACAATCAAGTCAGCCGGTGAGAATCGCCCCAAGGCTACTCAATGATCTCCAGTACTGACCTTTTGTTAATTTTTGTGGAGGCCGCGCTCAGAATAGTCCTCATGGCGCGGGCCGTACGGCCCTGTTTTCCGATTACCTTCCCGAGGTCTTCCTTGGCCACTTTCAATTC
>JALVSJ010000060.1:18538-20446 GCA_027024445.1 Desulfobacterales bacterium | reverse complement strand
TCGTAATGGTCCAAATTTTATACCACCCTCCACGGATTTTTCCAGTTTTTCAGGATCCAGTTCGGATAAAATCTCCTTGAACTTAGTCTTTGCTGCCTCTTGGAAGGCCTTGTGTGCTATGGAAAAGGCTTCCTTTATTTGGTCGATATAATCCTTGAGCGATGTAGATCCATTGGCTCCACTCAATTGGGAGCCTATAACAAATCTAATTGTCTCGTCCTGCATGGGCTGGTTGCCGATTAGAGTTGCGTTGATACCCCGGACCAGTTGATTAAGGGAGTCAAAGACGGTGTTAAGGGCCTCGGCCAGCCGCTCGGCCATCTGGGGGACCGGGATTGTTTCGTCAGGAAGCCTCTCGCCAAGAACCTTGACGAAGAGATCCTGGAGAATGGAGATTTCTCTTTCTCCAGGGAGAGCAGAACCTGGTGCCTGAGCCGAAAACTCCCTGGCCAGGGCCCTTACAATTGCCAGCCTCTCTTCGGGCCTTTTTTCTGCCAGGACCTCCTGGAGGAAGACTTCCAGGTCTTGCTCCGTACTGTCCGGCTTGGTCGCGTATCGATGCCTTATTTCCTCAGCCAGTTGTTGAAGTTCCATGATTTACCATTTCTGGTTGAAAAGTTTGATACCCTCATTTGTCATCAGGCTTAATAATGACAGTCTCGGGTATCTCCTCGTCTTCTTCGCCTCCCTCTGTTGTATCAGGACTGAGTACAGGTTCTGGCTCCCCAGCCTCTGGCGCGTCATCAACAAGGCCCATCAACTCCTGGTCTAGCATAGAAAGTGTTTTTTCAAATTCCTTGTCCTGGGTCGGTTTGGGTGGCTCTTCGGGCACCTCCGGCCTAGGTGGCGCAGGGGCCGCCTCGCCTGAAACAGGTGAAGAGGGTTGTCCAGAGGCAGAAAAGATTATGGTCTCGGGTA
The DNA here is from genome assembly GCA_027024445.1 of Desulfobacterales bacterium. Classification (GTDB taxonomy): domain Bacteria; phylum Desulfobacterota; class DSM-4660; order Desulfatiglandales; family Desulfatiglandaceae; genus B111-G9. The sequence continues at coordinate 19,528 of JALVSJ010000060.1, read as the reverse complement.
TTTCTTCTTCCTCTGCAGTTTCAGGGACCTCAGGCTCCTGAGACATAATATCGGACCGTTCAGATAGAGGGCTCTCAGATTCTTTAGGTGCGACTATAATGGTCTGTTCCAATGACGGCAAATCTTCCTCAGCTTCGAATTCAGGCGCGGGTGCAGGTCTCTCAGTTTCGGGCGCACCCGAGGTTGGAGACGCGAGGGATTCAACCATCTCCGCTTCCCATTTAGCTGCAATACTTGTGAGCACTCTGGCAATCTCTCTATCTAGATCAGAGGCCTTTTTTTCTTCTTCCTTTGCCTCAACTTGTGGCGCAGTCGCGGCCTCTGGAGGGCCTGGTGAAAACAGGGCATTCCTTACATTCTCCTTGAGCGTTTCGATGTGCTCTGCCCAAACGCCCATGTCCCGGGACCGTTCTGCGGTGTCAAAAAGAGCTTCTACCATCTTCCAGCCAAGTTGGAGGCATGAATACCAGAGGGCCTTGGAATCTTCAGGAACATTTTTCTCCTGGGGATACCAGAAAATGTGCTGTGGTTCAAAGCCAGGCAGCGAGGATCGCTCCAGCAGCGAGAGGAATTCTTCGTTTGGGATAGGAGATGCATCTACAAAAAGATCATTTATCTGGTTAAGTATCTTTTCCATCCCTTGTTCGGCATTACGCAGCAGTACAAAGAACCAGGCCATGGCAAGTAAGTCCAGCTTGCTTGCCGAAGAGTCCCTGGCAGGAAAAGGCCTGTTATCATGAAAGAGGATCAGGCCTATGGGCTTTAGTTTGAAATTCCAGAAGTATGGCAAGGTATATTCGGGTTCAGGGACCTCTACCCAGAAGCTGTCTAAAGAAAGGGACGTCAAGGGGCTCAGGCCTTCTGTGGGCAACTGGGTGAGCCAGTGGGACAGTTGGCTCAGAAATACGAGTTTGAGGTAAAGGATCTCCAGGAAGCGCCTGGGGTGATCGAAAATGAAGGGCATTTGCTGGCTAACATATTGTCGGGCTG